>JAAWEX010000210.1 GCA_022794495.1 Lawsonibacter sp.
TGTGCCTGCCGAAGCTGATGAGCCGTAAAAAGGTTGCGGATTATCTGTCCGCCGCTATGGAGGGGCTGGAATGAAACATCTGCTCAACACCTTATACATCCTGTCGGAGGATATTTACTTGTCTCTGGATGGGGAGAATGTGGTAGCCAACCGGGATAAGCAGGTCGCCGCCCGCTATCCGCTGCACACCTTGCAGAATATTATTACGTTCTCCTATGCCGGGGCGTCCCCCGCCCTGATGGGCGCCTGTGCGGAACGGCAGATCGGATTTGCGTTTTGCAATCCCAGAGGAAAATTCCTGGCGAGGGTATGTGGGGAGGGAAACGGAAACGTTCTGCTCCGCCGGACGCAATACCGGACTGCGGACGATCCAGTCCAGTGTTGTCAGATCAGCCGCACCATGATTTTCGGAAAGCTGTTCAATGCCCGCTGGAGTATCGAGCGTACCCGCCGAGACCACGGCCTGCGAGTGGATGGCGAAAAGCTGACTGCCGCCTCTTGGCAGATCCACGGCCTGTTGGCTCAGGTCAAAGAGACCGCTGATCTGGAAGAACTGCGGGGCCTGGAAGGAGTTGGCGCCTCCGCCTACTTTGGAGCTTTCGACGAGATGATTCTTGGAGATAAAGAAGCGTTCTTCTTCCACGGCCGCAGCCGCCGCCCGCCGCTGGACGCAGTCAACGCCATGCTGTCCTTTGCCTACAGCCTTTTGGCCCACGACTGTGCCTCTGCACTGGAGAGCGTGGGGCTGGATTCTTATGTGGGATTCCTGCACCGTGACCGTCCGGGCCGGACCTCTTTAGCTCTGGATCTGATGGAGGAGCTTCGCCCCTGTATGGTGGACCGCTTCGTGCTGACCCTTATTAACAATCGCCAGGTCAAGGCATCGGACTTTCTGTATATGGAGAGCGGCGCGGTGTCCCTGACCGACGAAGGCCGGAGAGCGTTTTTGAAAGGCTGGCAGGAAAAGAAGAAGGAGAGATTGACCCACCCCTATCTGGGCGAAAAGCTGCCATGGGGGATGATCCCCTATGTTCAGGCGCTGCTATTGGCCCGTTATCTCCGGGGAGACCTAGATGCTTACCCACCATTTTTATGGAAGTGATCAAATGCTGGTTTTAATCACCTACGATGTGAATACGGAAGATGCTGCCGGTCGTAAGCGTCTGCGGCAGATCGCAAAGCAGTGTGTCAACTATGGCCAGCGTGTGCAAAACTCTGTCTTTGAGTGCCTGCTGGACACGGCACAGTGCCGCATATTGCAGGTAAAGCTGTGTAAAATCATGGATTCCGAGAAAGACAGCCTTCGCTTTTATTACTTGGGAAATCGCTACGAAAACAAGATTGAGCATTTTGGTGCGAAGGCATCTTACAGTCCTGAAGATGTCCTGATGCTTTAGGTGCGAGGGTTAAGTAAACAGAAAAGTGTGGTAGCTTCGCACCAAATTTTTTAAGTTATTTTTATGAAAATACACAGCAAATTCATTGTTAGGAATAACTTCAGGACAGTATTTGTGAAAACCGTTTGTTTTTTGCAAAAACAGTCATATAATTTGGCGGTTTTTGCTGTCGCCCCCCGTGAGGGGGGCGTGGATTGAAATGCCATGATCTTCGGCGGCTGGGGCGGAGGCGGCGTCGCCCCCCGTGAGGGGGGCGTGGATTGAAATATGTTGCGCCCTCCTTAATCTGTCACAGTGACGCCGTCGCCCCCCGTGAGGGGGGCGTGGATTGAAATTGCCAATCACGATCTTTAGCGGCCTCAGCAGTAGTCGCCCCCCGTGAGGGGGGCGTGGATTGAAATCCCGAAACTCGGGTGACCATTTCGGGGCGGCGGGGTCGCCCCCCGTGAGGGGGGCGTGGATTGAAATAAATCGTGATGCGTATCGGATGTGAGGGAAAGGCCGGTCGCCCCCCGTGAGGGGGGCGTGGATTGAAATTCGCCATTAAGCTCGCGCCAATGCTCCCATACAGTCGCCCCCCGTGAGGGGGGCGTGGATTGAAATGCCCGTCCTTGGTCCAACTCCAGCAAGAGAATGAGGTCGCCCCCCGTGAGGGGGGCGTGGATTGAAATATCGCCCGTGTCAGCGGGGTCAGCATGGAACCGAGTCGCCCCCCGTGAGGGGGGCGTGGATTGAAATTCCAGCTCCGTCCGGCGGGCCGCTATGGCCTCTGTCGCCCCCCGTGAGGGGGGCGTGGATTGAAATCGGGCTACTCAATGCCTATGAGCGCAGGTGCTGGGTCGCCCCCCGTGAGGGGGGCGTGGATTGAAATCAGAATCAGCAGTGTTGCTGCGAGACTCAGCGGCTGTCGCCCCCCGTGAGGGGGGCGTGGATTGAAATTGGTAGCTCTCGTCGTGGTTCCGGCTTCGGTCGGGTCGCCCCCCGTGAGGGGGGCGTGGATTGAAATCCCTGCGCGATGGAGTGGCCCCCGTACCCCTGTGGTCGCCCCCCGTGAGGGGGGCGTGGATTGAAATCAGGTACTTTTGAAAAAATATCGTAACCGCTTCTGTCGCCCCCCGTGAGGGGGGCGTGGATTGAAATACACCACACCGGCTCTCCATCCATCTCCCGCAGATGTCGCCCCCCGTGAGGGGGGCGTGGATTGAAATCGTCAACCGCCATTGGAATTGTAAGTAAAATCGAGTCGCCCCCCGTGAGGGGGGCGTGGATTGAAATCCACAAGGAGGCCTGTGTTTTGTTATACTTATCTCGTCGCCCCCCGTGAGGGGGGCGTGGATTGAAATCCTAAAATGACGGTTGAGATAGAAGAACCAGTTGTCGCCCCCCGTGAGGGGGGCGTGGATTGAAATCGTGCTGCTCTACCATTGAGCTACAGCGGCATATGGTCGCCCCCCGTGAGGGGGGCGTGGATTGAAATGCCATGATCTTCGGCGGCTGGGGCGGAGGCGGCTGGTCGCCCCCCGTGAGGGGGGCGTGGATTGAAATACCACATATGTGTAATAAGCCGCCAGCTTATTGGGTCGCCCCCCGTGAGGGGGGCGTGGATTGAAATCACCTTACCCCGGCCAAACCACTCCCGCAGTCTAGTCGCCCCCCGTGAGGGGGGCGTGGATTGAAATCATAGAAGCGCCCATCACACTGCAGAGCTGGAACGTCGCCCCCCGTGAGGGGGGCGTGGATTGAAATTCCGTCCAGCGGCGGTCCCGCAGCCACCGGAAAGGTCGCCCCCCGTGAGGGGGGCGTGGATTGAAATTTTATGGACGGACAACAATGGATTAAAGAACTGGGCGTCGCCCCCCGTGAGGGGGGCGTGGATTGAAATTGTGCCATCAGGACAGCTACCGGCTGGGCCTGGGGTCGCCCCCCGTGAGGGGGGCGTGGATTGAAATGTCTCTTGCGCAAGAATTATCCGGAATACTGGGGTCGCCCCCCGTGAGGGGGGCGTGGATTGAAATATCACATAAAAATTCCAAAAAACGGACTATTGCTAGTCGCCCCCCGTGAGGGGGGCGTGGATTGAAATCTCGGTGAGGGGGCGGCCACACGATTGGCAAAAGTCGCCCCCCGTGAGGGGGGCGTGGATTGAAATAGTTGGGAGATTGAGCAACAGCCACTGCTCTAGCTGTCGCCCCCCGTGAGGGGGGCGTGGATTGAAATTGGATCATCAGCCCCATTGGCAGCGAGCCAGAGAGTCGCCCCCCGTGAGGGGGGCGTGGATTGAAATATGCAGCTTCCTGCGGCCCTCGTCATCCAGATCAAGTCGCCCCCCGTGAGGGGGGCGTGGATTGAAATATGCTGAGCCTGGTGATCCTGTCAAGACTCTCTAGTCGCCCCCCGTGAGGGGGGCGTGGATTGAAATCGTTGATTATTCTGACGTTCCTGTGCTCTCTAAGTCGCCCCCCGTGAGGGGGGCGTGGATTGAAATGGCCT
The DNA here is from genome assembly GCA_022794495.1 of Lawsonibacter sp. Lineage (GTDB taxonomy): Bacteria > Bacillota > Clostridia > Oscillospirales > Oscillospiraceae > Lawsonibacter. Next base: position 3,888 of record JAAWEX010000210.1, read on the forward strand.
CAGCGAGATTGAGACTGACCCCCCTGCTGTCGCCCCCCGTGAGGGGGGCGTGGATTGAAATCGTTGAGATAGGTCCGAAAGTCGCAGCGCCCAAGTCGCCCCCCTCACGGGGGGCGTGGATTGAAATCAGCCCTCGGGGTTGAGCCTCAAGTCGGTGAACACGTCGCCCCCCTCACGGGGGGCGTGGATTGAAATCTGGATATGTGGAACAGCGCCATAGGGGTGGAGGTCGCCCCCCTCACGGGGGGCGTGGATTGAAATTATTGTCAGAAAAACCGCTGGAACTGCTGAGCCGTCGCCCCCCCTCACGGGGGGCGTGGATTGAAATACATCCTGCCGGTTGACCGTCGGGCACTTGTACCGGTCGCCCCCCTCACGGGGGGCGTGGATTGAAATCACATAATCCTCGTGATAATAAACCCGCTTCAAGGGTCGCCCCCCTCACGGGGGGCGTGGATTGAAATATCATGCCTCCGTAGTCCGCCCAGAGAAGCTTGATGTCGCCCCCCTCACGGGGGGCGTGGATTGAAATAGAATCAGCGCCGCCACGGATTACCGTTAAATGGTCGCCCCCCTCACGGGGGGCGTGGATTGAAATTCCGTGGACAATCTCTCTGACAGCATCCAGGGCGCGGGTCGCCCCCCTCACGGGGGGCGTGGATTGAAATCCCCTTTTGCGGGTTAAACCGTTTGAGATAAACCAGTCGCCCCCCTCACGGGGGGCGTGGATTGAAATTGGTTGGCCTGGGACTGAGCCAGATTCAGGGCCGTCGCCCCCCTCACGGGGGGCGTGGATTGAAATAGGGTGTTGGACAGGGTGATGTCGGCGCTCTCCAGTCGCCCCCCTCACGGGGGGCGTGGATTGAAATAAACCAAGGCATTCCATCACATCCTTAAAACGGGTCGCCCCCCTCACGGGGGGCGTGGATTGAAATGATTGCGGTGATAGCGTCCTCCAAATCGTGAGCAGTCGCCCCCCTCACGGGGGGCGTGGATTGAAATTCTTCCGATTATGCTCTTCGGCTCCTCTCCGCCGGGGGGTCGCCCCCCTCACGGGGGGCGTGGATTGAAATAAAAACCGTTGGACTGGCTGATCCGGAGCGAAGCGGGGGTCGCCCCCCTCACGGGGGGCGTGGATTGGAATACCGTTAGAGAAGTATACATGTAGGACCAAGGCAGTCACTACATTGTGTTTGTTCCAGGAAAAGTTAAGCAAAAGGGCTCGAAAAAGGTGAGCACTCTCAGCACCTATAAATTATAAACGATAAGGATTATTATTTGGTATTGGAGCCCTAACGCACAAGTTTTGGGGCTCTTTTTCAATAGCATGGTAGACAGATACAAAATTCGACACAATTCATAAAGCTAACTGTAGTTGGCTGATAGATTTTGACAATTAATATATGCTTCTTATCATAGGAGGTGTTGAAATTGCTAAAATTCAATAACACATGGGAAACGAACCCGCACATGACCCAACTGCTGGAAACTGAGATCTACGAAAGGCGAAGAAGGACAAAGAGTATATCCCAGCTTGTTCTAGCGAACAAAATAGGAGTTAGCCGAAATTGCATTTACCTGATAGAATCTCATGACAACATACCAAAGATCGAAACAATACTTGATATCATCCAGGCACTGGGTTTCAGTGAGGAAGAACGCAAAGCATTTATGGGAAAATACACAGAAGCCTACTATAAGGACAAAGAGTTTCAGCAGGAAAGAGAAAAGGAAATGGCGGGTGCACTATGGCAGCTGTTTACGATTTGCTTTACCAGCTTGGCGTAACCGCAAACTACACCTGCTTTTTTCATACAGCCTGTGCGGTGTCGCTGTGTGTGGAGCAGCCGGATCGGCTGCTGCTGGTGACAAAGTGGCTGTACCCGGAGGTGGCGAAGCAGTATAGGACCAACTGGAAAGCAGTAGAGTGGAACATCCGGACTGTGAGCTGCATCATCTGGCGGGAGGGCCGGTCCCTGCTGGAAGAGCTGGCGCACAGGCATCTGGAGCAGAAGCCCCGAAACGCCCAGATGCTGGCGATTCTGGCCTCCTCACTGGATACCGGGCCTCTGGCGGTTCATGGACTGGGTGAGGCGGCAGCTCTCCCCGAAGAAGATGACGATGTGGGAGTGGTGGATGAGCCGGTCAAGGACGACAACCCGATTGTTTTGAGCCTGCATGATTATGAGTTGTTTAGTTTCCTTGCGGCCCAGCCTGGAACGGTATTCAGCCGCGAAGAACTAATGACAAATGTGTGGGGTTATACAGATTATCTTGGTGATGTCAGCCTGGTGAATGTGTCTATCCATCGGCTGCGAGCGAAAATTGAGGATGATCCCAGCAATCCGCAATTTATCATGACGCGCCGGGGAAGTGGATATTATTTTGAAATATCATAAAATGAGTTGTAATTCTTTCCAGGATTAGCTATAATATATACAATATCCCAACAATTTATAAACGGAGGAGGATAACCATGGCAAGAAGACAAACTGCAAAAGTGCCAAAGGCAGAAGAAAACAGCATCAAAAGAAAACCGGGCAGGCAGCCCATGACCGATGAAGAAAAAGAGACGGCGGCAAAAGTACGGGCTGAGGAAAAGGAACGGGCCGAAAACTTAAAGCCGGAGATTGTTGTCCAGTACCAGGGCGGCGAAATAAACATGGCGGCTTTGGTCGAGGCGGCAAAGGCCGATTTCCACAAGGAGAAAAAGCGCACCCTTGTCACATCGTTGAAATTATATGTCAAGCCGGAGGAGCACATGGCTTACTACGTTATCAACGGGAGCTATGAGGGCAAAGTCCCATACTGACAGCCCCCCAACAGTTCAGCTATACAGACATATTTCACTCAATTTGTCAAGGAATTGTGTGGAGAGTTAAAAATCTTTTAGGTGGGGCCAAACTCTATGTTGGGATAAAAAAGAGCATAAAAGCGGCGTGAACGAATCTCCTGTTCACGCCGCTTTTGGTACAGTTCTGATTATCAGTTTTCGGCTAGTCTCTGGTACAGCTTCATCAACTCCGATACAATAAAGCCGGTTCGGAGTTCAGCTTACCCCAAACGTTTTTGTAATCCGGTGGAGAAAGATGTTAACTGATTTGTCCTGTTGGGGAACAGGTGAGGGAGATGTCAATGAGAATATCCCTATGAAGAAGACGTGATAATGTGGCGCTAAGTGAAGCCGTTCCACCAGATTTTGTGATTTCTTCATCGCCATAGGACCAACCGCCATAAGTTGTGTGTGATCCGCTAGCGCTTGATACCCAAGATGTCTTGCCATCATAGCCAAAAGTTACAGACAATGTAATTTCTGCAATCACTTCTCCGCTGAAGCGAACAGTCTTAGTCCTATCAGCATTCCTTCCACTACTACGAGATACAGAGCTATAAGTGGTAGTTATAGTTTCAATCTCAATATCACCTAATTCAGAGTGAATTACTTCTTTTTCCTGGTAAGTGCTGGATACAGCTTGAGCGGGCAGTACAAGCATATACATTAAAAAAAGTGAAATTAAACTTAACGAGCTTATTTTTTTCATCATGATTCCTCCGTAAACTCAGAATATATAGTTATTACATCAGTTGAATCTACCATGCTAGGTTGCTTCCAAAGATAAATACACCATGCGCTGATGCATACCAACAAAATAGCTAAAATTGCAACGCCGGTCCATCTAAGATACTTTTTCCGCTTTCTATGGTGTTCCACTATTTTGGGGTCTAAGGTCTCTAAAAATCCTTGAGCCAGTTCTTGAGGATCGCCTAAAAATTCGGCCACCTCGTTTGTTGTGGCATTTGGGTTGCCTTGGATAAAGTCTGTTGCCATTCGCCGGGTTTGGTCCAGAAAAGGCTGGCAGGCTGCCTTGGGGCAGTCTAAAAGACGCTCCAAACGGTGAAAATAGCTGGACATGTCCAACTCCATGCTGTTTACCTCCTTCATTCCAACCCCAAGATGCGGCCTAATGCAGCGATATACCGCTTATATTCCTGAATGCTCGCATCAAGGTAAGCCAAGCCGGCATCAGTAATTGTGAAATAAATGCGGGTGCGGTTGTCCACGCTCATTAACTTTTCGTACTCCCGGATATAGCCATTTTCTTCAAGACGGTAAATCGAAAGATATATCGTATTAAAGACAATGACACCGCCGCTTCGCTCTTCAATGGCACTCATCATTTCATAAGTGTACATTGGCCTTTCGCGGAGCAGATGCAGGACCATCATTTCTGTGGTCGCTTTTTTTAATGCGATGGGAAGATTGGAGGGGCTGCCGCTAGTTTTTCCTTTTTTTACCATGATATATATCACACAACTTTTTAAAGTTTATAATCCTATTATAGAAAGTAATATGTAATTGTCAAGTATATTTTTTATTGACAAATAACATAAAGCTGTGGTATAATGCAAATTGCAGAGGCCTCCAAATAAAATAAAGGAGTGGATATTATGAAAAAGACTCGTATGTTGACCCGAGCGGTGATTGCTTTTGCGCTTTGCTGCTCCATGCTCACCGGCGCTGCAATGGCGGCTGGACCGGCCAGGGTGGTCGATCTCAATGGCATGACAGTAACCTTCAATGACAAGCTTCCCGATGTGATGCCCTATGCGTCTTCTGAGACCTTTATAGACGAAGTCAGAACCACGACCCATCCCTTCAGCATTTCCAGAGCCTGTCACCCCGCCAATGGTAACCATCTGGTGCTCTTTTTGGAAAATCAGGGTACAACTCCCATCCAGATTTCCATTACCCTTACAAAGGATGGTAAGACAATTCGTGACACCCAGATCATAGAGCCTAAAAAGCCAACTCAGATGAATTGGCCCACATATGTGACTACCGCTAATGGAAACAACGGGGAAGGTTTGACCTGCACCTTTACATATGAGGTCAAACCCAGCATTATCGGGCAGGAAATTACCTATTGGGCTTTTTGCCAGCAGCGGTTTGAATAATAAGACGCTGAATCAGAAATAAAAAGGAGGAACGACGATGAAACGAGGGCTAGGTATTTTCCTGTCCGGGGTGCTGGCCGGGGCGATGCTGCTGGGTTGCGGAACGGCGGCGCTGGCCGCCGGAGGCGGTGTGACCTTTGGCGCAATGGGATTGAAGACGATCAGCGGCAAAACGGTGGTGGAGCCGGGAGAGAGAATTATGAACGCCTCCGGCTGCGAAATTCCTGCGGCGATTATCTACACCGACGAGAAGGGCGGCGGAAATACCTATCTGCACGTCCGCACTGTGGCCCAGGCGCTGGAGCTTCCGGTGGATTGGGAGAAGGACATGATCTACCTGGGCGGAAAGCCGGGGGATATGACGGTGCAGCAGGGAGTGACAGGTGTTGATGAGGTGTCGATGAACCTTCCCAAGACCCGAGTGGGAAGTAAGGCTGGGCGCTACACCGAGATAGAGCCGTACTGGCCCGCGAAAGAAGAGATCACCGGAACATTTGATGATGCCAGCCATATTGTCGCTTCTGCTGTGGGCGGCAGCTTCGGTCCCGCCGACGGCAACGGGGGATACCTCTCCTTGTCTATCACTAATCACTCCAAATCGGACCTGCGCCTGGTACTGCGCAGTCCCCGTGCCTTCTCTATGTTTCAGGATTCCATTCCCGCCACCATCGTACCCGCTGGCGAGACTGTGATCCGTACGTTCAGCGAGGAGCCCTACGCCGGGTATCTGTATCCCGGAGAACTCCAGTACATGGTGTATTTCAATGGGTATGCGCCTCCAGAGGCCAACAGCAAGCTAGATGTCACCATCAGCACCGTGTCCTTTGAAAAGTAACTTTGTGGATTGAAGTGGATATTATGAGAAAATGAGCCTCATCTTGTTAAAATCAGCCCAAAAATTGTTTTAACCTCGAGATTATCTTTTCTTTGAAAGGAGCGTACCGATGAAAAAAATGTGTTTCGTGAGACGAGCAATTTCGGTAATGGCAGCAACTGTATTGGCCTGCTCAACCACCGCATTTGCTGCGGGGACCCCGAGGGAATCCTACGAAAGTGCTCATTTGTCTATAAGTGGGTATGGTATCAACTATGAAATGTGGTCAACCTTATACCAGGATTCAAGAAATACTTGGAGAGGATCTTCATGGGTAAATAACACTGCAAATAAAGAGTTGCCTGAAGGATATATGGGCGTTGCAACTGGACTGTATCGTCCAAATGGTGGGGCGGCATATGTTAAAAAAGCTATGACATGGAATCGTTATCCAAGTGCTTTCCATTTTCAAGAAACACCATCGACCGGCGCTGAGGATGTTGGAATTATTTGCAAGGGTGAAATTTCAGTCTATAATGGCTCTGGCTATAATACAGAATCGGCGCCTTCCACTGTTGTTAGATATCCGAGCAAGTCGGCAATTTCGGCCTCCGATTACATTGCATCTGTTAGAGATGAACTTGCACTGACCCTTGATGAAAATGGTAAATATCCTGTTACAGCAACAGGAAAAACTTATGGTTCTGAGTTGCTGTACGATGTAGTTGGCGAGAAACCTGATCTGATTTATGCAGAAGGTATTGATGGTACACTAGGCTACATCCTTTCCAGTGATTTAGAGCCTAACGTCAATAATCCGGAGGAAGCAGTTGCCTATACAGAAAAGCAGAAAAGCAATCAGGATGGGTATTACACCATTCCTCTTTATGACCTAAATGAGAATGTTATTGGCCTATTTAAGGTGTTGATTGAAGACAATGAAGTATCTGAAGAGGCGCAACACACTGTTTATCGGTTGGAAGAAAATGCGAAGCTCGTCGAGATAGTAGGAGCTAGTGAATACTCTGTAAACAGCAAAGGTGAAACCTATGGTTCATCCCTGCTCACGTCCGTTGTAGGCGTGAAACCGGACTTGGAAGCGGCCATTGGAACAGAAGGCCAGAACGGTTATATCCGAGAGCGTGATACCATTTGGGGGAAGTGGAAAGATTCCATCAGGACTCCTCAGGATGCATTGAGATACATGGAGTATTTAGATACACAACCAAGTGAATACTTGATTCCTCTGTATGATTTTGAGGGGAATGTAATTGGCGATTTTGAGATGTGCAGAGGTGATATTTGAGATGTGCAGAGGTGATAACTGAATTATCTTAATTGAGAGCGTGTTTTCACTGAAAGGAGCGATACCGATGAAAAAGAGAAGGGGAAACAAAAAAGTGATTGCGTTGGTGCTTACGCTTGCGACTATGATAGCATGTACAACCAGTTCGTTTGCGTTGAAATTAACCACATCTGATCATTTTACGGTTCGCGACGGCACATTTAATGTTGAGACCAATTTGTATATAGACGGCGGGACTCTGTATAGAGGCGCCATCTTTATTAACACCGCAGATATGAAAAATTCTCCGTCCGGTACTATGTTCGCAAAAGCGCAGGTATGGGATACCAGTGGACATACAGTTTGTCAATCTCAATGGGATTATAACTATGAGGCGAACTATTGGCTCGGCGCTGTCATGGAAAAGGGTTATTCCTCAAAGCCTGTTTATGCTGGCGGTAGTGTGAGATTAGGTGCTGAACAGCGGCCTTTTGAAGCGCCAAATACTGATCCATACCCGAATAGCAGGGCGAGTGCTGCGGGTTTAACATCTGCTGACGGCGACCACTCCAACACCGAGCTATATCTGAATAACCAGGCAGTTACCGCGAGGCTGATGTCTGCATTGACCGCTGATGGCGATTATCCCCGGGCGGCCAGCGGTGAAACCTATGGCTCTTCCATGCTGGCAGGAATTGTTGGCAAAGAACCTGATCTGATTTCTGCTGTTGGTGTGGATGGCATTGAAGGCTTTGTTCGGCCAGAAGAACTCTGTGCCGATTATGGTGTACAGCCGGATGAGATTGTCCTTATTCCGCTGTATGATGCAAATGGAGTGGAGATTAGTTCCTTCGCGCTTAATTCTATGAAAGAAAGTTGATGTGTTCTGATAAAGGCCATAATCGTATTTGCTTTTTACAAACTAGATTGGGAGTTTTATATGAAAAAAAGCCGTTTTCATTATTTTATCGCTGGGATGGTAGCCGCAACTGTGTGCTTCACGATCATGACCACCGCTTTGGCCGTCTCAGGTAATATTTTTTTTAATGGGATCAATGTATCTATGAATGGCGTGCCTGTTTTCCAAAAAGAGGATTTCCTCGAATTGCGCTCCGGACAGAGAGTTCCAGCCAGCATCTTGTATGTGGATGAGAACGGCGGCGGTACGACCTATCTGCCGGTGCGCTGGCTTTCGGAGAACCTTGGTGTATCAATTACCTGGAATAAAGAAACGGACACCATAGAGATCGAAAAGGGCTATACTGTAGTGGCCCCAGATGATTTCCTGCAAGAGCTTGCGAAAGAGTGGCTTGTGAACGGAGATTACCCTAAGAATGCGAAAGGCGAGACCTATGGCCCGGAATCCCTGGAGAGTATCGTTGGGTATCCCCCTGATTTGATTGCGGCTGCCGCTACAAATGGGCAGGAAGGGTATTTGCGCCGTTCCGAACTGGCAGAATACCTTTCATCGGATAGTCCGCAAGATAACAGTCTCCCTGTCTATGACCTAGACGGCAATGTGATTGGGGAGTTTATATTTGGGAATGGTTGAGCTGGAGCTAAAATGCTCTTTTACTCTAAAAAAGATTATCTCGTCATATTCAGATTTTTTGCTTTAAGGTAATGCAAATCAAAGAACAATCAGTTAAAATGGGGTAGTGCATTATCAATAGCACCACCCCATTTTGTATTAGGTTATTTTAAGAACTGTATAAGGGGGTGCCATACCCATAAATCTCATAGTGGCCTATGGTGTAGCGCCTTTCCCGACAGCTGTCGCCGGAATTGCCCTCCACGGTGTAGACCACTCCATTCTCCACCCGTTCCACGATGCCCACATGGTCAGGCACATCGTCCTGCGGCCCGGAGCTGCCCTTGTTGTCATAGCGATAGGTAATCCGCCGCTTTTACTGTCCTCGTGAGAGAACAGCAGTCAGAGCGGATTTTCCCCCGCTTCGCACC
>JAAWEX010000046.1 GCA_022794495.1 Lawsonibacter sp.
ACAAATATAGGAAAAGGCCCCGCCGGCTGGCGGGGCCTTCTTGCGCTTATTCGGCTGTGGCAGGGACGGCTTCCTCAGCGGGCGGCTGAGCGGGGGGCTCTCCCTTTTTCTTTTTCCGGGAGAAGATGTGGCTCAGGTCGTCGATGACAGAGTAATAAACGGGGGTGAACAGCAGGGTAATCACAGTGGAGATGACCATACCAGAGATCATGGTGATGCTCATGTCGCTCATCATCTCCGCCGCCCCCTCAGAGAGACCCAAGGCCATGGGCACCAGGGCCAGGATGGTGGTCAGGGCGGTCATCAGCACGGGCCGGATACGCAGAGGACAGGCGTGGAGGATCGCGTCTACCCGGCTCTCCCCCTGCTCCCGGCGCTGGCGGATGTAATCCACCAGGATGATAGAGGAGTTGACCACCGTGCCGGCCAGCATGATGAGGGCCACCAGCGAGATCATGGACAGGTCCCGGCCGGTGAGGGGCAGGGCGAACAGGGCCCCGGTGAAGGCCACGGGGAGGATCATCATAACGATGACGGGCATGAGGAAGGACTCAAACTGGGAGGCCAGCACGAAGTAGACCAGCCCCAGGGCCACGGTCAGGGCCAGCAGCAGGTCGCCAAAGCTGTCCATCATGTCCTCGTAGGCACCGGAGATCTGGGCGGTGTAGCCGTCGGGGAGGGCGTAGCCCTCCAGGATCTGCCTGATTTCCCGGGTAATGGCGGTGGTGTCACCGCTGATGGTGTCGCCGGTGACGGAGAGCTGACGGGACTGGTTCACCCGGATGATGCTCTGGGGAGCCAGCTCGATGTCTACATTGGCCACAGCGGACAGGGGCACCGTCCCGCCGAAGGCGGAGGGGATAGGCATGGACTTCAGCGCGTCCAGGCTGGCGGCTGACCGGCCGTCTCCCTTGACCACCACGTCCAGCTCCTTGTTGTCGATGGTGACGGTGGTGGCGGTGGAGCCGGACAGCTCTGACCGGACGGCGGAGCCCACGGCGGCGGCGGTGAGGCCGTATTGAGAGGCGGCCTCCCGGTTCATGGTGACGGTGACCTGTTCCACCTCCTTGGCCTCGGAGGTGGACACGTCCACCGCGTCGGGCAGCTGGCTGATTTGGCCGGCCAGGTCGTGGGCGATCATCACCAGGGTCTCGTAGTCGCTGCCGGTGATATCCACGCTGATATCCGCCCCGCTGCCCATGAGGGCGGTCATGTCAGAGGTGGAGACGGTGATCTCACAGCCGGCAATGTCCTGGACCAGCTCCCGCAGGGCGTTGGCGATGTCGCTGCTGCTGCGCGCCCGGTCCTCCTTGTCGGAGAGCACCAGGTTCAGGGAGGAGGACTCGGGCTGGGTGATGTGGTAGATGGACTCCAGCTCGGGCACGTGCTCCATGGAGAGGTCCACAATCCGGTCGGCGATGACGGCGGTGTCCTTCACCTCGGAGCCAGGGGGGGTGCTGATGGATACTTGGACCATGCCCTGATCCATCTCGGGCATCAGCACCATCTTGGTGGACATACAGGCCCCGATAAAGACAGCGATGAGGGCCGCAGAGGCCAGCATCCCCACCCACAGATGGCGGACGAAGTAGCCCAAAAGCCCGATATATATCTCGTTGACCCGGTGTCCCAGGCCAAATTCGCCGGCGGCGTGCTTTTTGGCCTTCTTTTCCGCTTTTTTCAGGGCGTGCTGGTGGACCTTCTTCTCGTCCAGCAGGAAGTAGCACAGCAGGGGCACCAGGGTGATGGCAATCACCAGAGAGCCCAGGATGAGGAAGGAGATGGTGAGGCAGAAGTCGTCAAAGAGCATCCCCGCCATGCCGCCGGTGAGGCCCAGGGGCAGGAAGACGGCCACCGTGGTGAGGGTGGAGGCGGTGAGGGAGGTGAAGACCTCTTTGGTGCCCTCTACGCAGGACTCCAAGCGGCTGTGCCCCTCGGAGGAGTAGCGGTAGATATTCTCCAGCACCACGATGGAGTTGTCCACAATCATGCCCACGCCCATGGCGATGCCCCCCAGGGACATCATGTTCAGAGTGAGGTGGAACACATTCATCAGCACGAACACCGCGAGGATACACACCGGCATGGACAAGGCGATGGTGGCGGTGGCCCCCCACCGGCGCAGGAAGAGGAAGACCACCACGGCAGCCAGCACAACTCCCATAATGATGTTCTGTATGGCAGCGTTTACCGCCATATTGATATAATCGGAGGCGGTGTACAGCACGGTGTAGACGATGGAGCCGTTCCGGGCCTGGAGCTCGGCCATCTCCTCTACCACCGCGTCGGCGGTGGAGACCTCGTTGGCTCCCGACTGCTTGGACACCTGAAGCACCACGCAGGCCGAGCCGTCGGTTTTGGCGATGGTCTCCGGGTCTTCGGTCTCCAGAGCCACCTGAGCCACCTCAGACAGGCGTACGGTCCCTCCGGTCTGGAGGGGGATAATAAGGTTGGCCACGTCTTCCACCGTCTGAAATTTGGCGTCGGTGGTAACGGTGAGGGTCTGGGTGCCGTTTTGCATGTCGCCCCCGGGGAAAAGGAGGTTCTCCGCCGTGAGCATCTGGGCGATGTAGGAGTTGGACAGCCCGAAGCCGGCCGCCCGGGTGGGGTCCACCTTTACGGACACCTGCTGGGTGACACCGCCGGCGATGGTCACCTGAGCCACCCCGTCGATGCGTTCCAGAGCGGGGGCCACCGTATCCTCAGCCATAGCCTGGACCGAGGCCAGGTCCTCCCCCTGGAGGGCGATCATGGCCGAGGGCATCAGGTCGCTGATGTTGATGTTGACGATGATGGGGTCCATCGCCCCGTCGGGGAGGGACAGCCGGTCGAACTGCTCCCGCAGCTTGGTGGCGGCGATGTCCAGATTGGTGCCCTCCACATAGGTGATCTGAAGCTGACTCACCCCGTCAGAGGAGGTGGAGCTCACCCCGTCCACCCCGGACACCGACATAATGGCCGACTCCAGGGGGCGGGTGACCAGCTCCTCCATGTCGGAGGGGCTGGCGCCGTTGTAGTAGCACATGACCAGGGCGGCGGGGGCCTCCATATCGGGGAGGAGGGCCATCTGCAGCTGGGTGGTGAAGACCACGCCGAAGATGGAGATCATGATGACGGCCATCAGGGTGGTTACCTTGTGCTTGATACAGAATTTTGCGATATTATCCACTGGCCTCAGTCCTCCCCGGAGACAATCCGAACGGGGTCGCCGTCAGACAGGTAGGCCTGACCCACCGTTACCAGCATGTCGCCGGCCTTCAGGCCGGAGGTGACCTCGGTGACGCCGTTGCCGGTCAGGCCGGTGGCGATCTCCACATAGCGGGCCGCGCCGTCTTCCACCACAAAGACGTACTGTACACCGTTGCTGGTGAGGATAGCCTCGGTGGGGATGACGATGGTGTTAGCGGAGGTGTCGGTGCGGAAGGAGACGTCGGCAAACATGCCGGACAGCAGACCGGGGATATCCTCGCCGATGGTGACGGTGACGCTGTACAGCTTGGTCTGCATGCTGGCGGCCAGGTCGATGCTCTTGATGGTCCCCACCGTCTGGACGCCCAGGGAGCTGATGGACAGGTCCACCTCGTCCCCCCGGGACAGCTTGGGCACCAGAGCCTCAGAAACCGAGACGGCCACCTCCATCCGGTCCACCCCGTCGATGACGGCCACCGGGGCGGAGGCGGAGATAAAGCCCCCCTCCGAGGCGCTGAGAGAGATGACGGTGCCGGAGATGGGCGCGATGACGTTGCCCTTGGCGTCCACGTGCTCCAGCACCGCGGCGAGCTGCTCCACGTTGGACTTGTAGCTCTGCATCCCGGCCTCCAGCTGGGCCAGGGTGGAATTGCGCTGGGCCAGGGCGGTCTGGAGGGAGAGCTCCGCCTGGTCGATCTCCAGCTGGGAGGCGGCCCCGATCTCAAACAGGGCCTTTAAGTCGCTGACGTTCTTCTCCGCCAGGGCGATCTGCCTATCGAAGATGGCCGCCTGGTCCTGGCAGCTCTGGGCGGCGGAGGTATAGCTGATATTGGCCGCGTTGTAGGAGGAGAGGGTGCTGGCCAGGTCCAGGGCGCACAGGGCCTGCCCGGCGGTGACGGCGTCCCCCGTCTCCACATAGACCGCCAGGCACTGGGCGTTGGCGGTGACAAAGATGGACTCCTGGCCGTCGGTGACCACCCGGCCGGACACCTTGTTTTCGGTGGAGATGGTGTCTGACAGGACCTGCTGAACCTGGACGGCCACGCCGGCGGGGCTGTTGTCCCCCTGTGAGCCGCTGCCGCCTGCTCCGGACTGGCAGGCGGTGAGGCCGAGGGCCAGGGCGGCGGCCAGGGCCAGGGAAAAAATTCGTTTCTGCTTCATGGGTCGGTCTCCTTTAATTGATAATGCCGTAGTCCACGGCCCAGCGGTAGGTGTTGTAGGCGGAAAACAGGTCGTTCTCCGCGCTGGCGGTCTTCTCTCTGGCCTGCTTCACCTTGTCCTCGGCCTCGAGAAGGGCGTTTTGAGAGATATTCCCCTGGCTGTGCTTCAGCTGGGCCACGGCATAGCTGTCCTGCTCCACCGCCAGGGCGGTTTTGGAGGCGTCCAGCACCTGCTTGTAGTCCTTTACCTTCAGGTAGAGGCTGCGCAGGCTCAGCTCGAAGTTCTGTACCGTGTTGTCGTAGGTGTATTTGGCGGAGTAGTAGGTGTGGCGCTGCTGCTGATAGGCGCGGTCGTTGGGCTTGTAGGTCTGGCCGTAGTCGCCGCCGTGGTCGTTGTACTCCTTCCGGGCGTCCTTATAGGTCTCGGTGGCCTCATACAGGTCCCAGCTGTTGGCCTTGGCGGTCTCCAGGTCCGCCTCCAGGTCCATGGCGGACAGCTCCTGATTGGAGACGGCGGGCAGGGGCCCCAGAGAAATTTCCCCGGTAATATCCGCCCCGATGAGCAGCTCCAGCTGGCCCTTGTAGGTGTTCAGGTTCATCCCCAGGGTGGCCAGGCCGCTGGTGAGGGCGGTGCGGCCGGCCTGGGCCTGCTTCAGCGACTGGGAGGAGATATGCCCCAGCTCGTAGCGCAGCGCCAGCTCCTCCAGCTGGCGGTCCAGGGCGGCAAGCTGCCGCTCCAGCCCGTCCTCCTGAATCTCCATGGCGGACAGGGCGATGTAGGTGGCCTCGCCGGCGATGATGATCTGGTTTTGAAGGTTTTTCAGCTGGCGGACGGTGTCGGCGTTGTCCGCCTGCATGTCGCCGTCCTTAATTGCGTCGAACTGCTCCCGGACGGCGTCGTAGGCCTGGTCCATCTGCTCGTAGGCCAGGGTGCCGCTCTGGCCGAACTGCACCATCATCCACTGCATCTGGGCCATCTGGTTCAGCTGGAGGCGCAGGTCCTCCTTCAGTTTGTCATAGTCCAGCTCTTCCAGGGCGTCGATGCTCTCCTGGAGGGCCAGCACCTGGAGGCTGCCCTCGTGCATCCGGCGGTTCAGGTTGCCAAAGGTGATGGACCCCACCGGATCAGGTATGTATTCCTCCACAGGGGGCTCGTTTGAGGTCTCGTCCTCTGGGTCCGGCTGGGCGGGCGGGGCGTCCGGCTCCGCTGGGTCGTCAGGCAGGGGCGCGGAGGAGTCTCCCTGCGTCCCGTCCGCCGGCTGCGCCTGAGCGGCCGGGGCCTCCGGCGCGGATGTATCGCTCTCCGCCGCCAGGGCGGAGGCGCCCAGCAGTGACAGGGCCAGCGCCGCCGCCAGCACCAGGGCGGTTGTTCGTTGCTTCATGTAATTACCTCCTCGTATCCTGCCGCCGCCCCGCCATAGCGGAGCAGGTCCATGCGTATTTTGGTCATCTCCCGTATCTGGGCGGTCCGCGCCGGGTCCTGGGCCTGGCATTGCAGCGTTTCGACAACGGCAAAGCCCAGCACCGCGCAGGCCAGGTGGAAGACCTGGTCAGCGTACTCCCGGTTGCTCTGCCGCAGCTTGGCGGTGTCTATCACTTCCCACAACGGATCGGAAAGAAAATGCTGCCGCTCGCCGATAAAGCCCTGGGGAGAGCCAATAAAGCTTTGCAGGTCCATCCCCTTGTTCAGCGTCAGCAGCTGGATAAACAGGGTCAGCATGGGGTCGGTATGGCCCTTTTGACTGATAAAGCGGTCGTAGGCCATGAGGGGCAGGGCAAACAGGTCTCCCTTTGCCTCCACAAGGATATTCCGCAGCAGAGTAGTAAAATACTGCCGCAGGTCCTCCAATAAGTAGCGGATCAGGTCCTCCTTGTCCTCGAAGTACTGGTAGAAGCTGCCCCGGGGGATGCGGGCGGCGGCGATGATCCGGTTGATGGACACGTCGGCAAACCGGACCTGGGTCAGCTCCTCCCAGCAGGCGTCGATGAGGCGCTGGCGCTTCTCCTCGGGCAGACGAAAAAATGTTGCGCTGGGCACGGTCTCCCTCCTTCTATATGACAGGTTGTCGCAAAGCGACAGGCTGTCACAAATTATACGGGGCCAGCCCCCTTCTGTCAAGACCGGAATTGTGAAGCTTTCGTTAATATTTAAATGGATTGGAGAGCGGCTCTGGTTGACATTTCCTGCTGTTGCTCCTATAATGATAATGGCTGAATTTCGTGATATGGGTCGAAGGAACGCGGCAATCTGTTAGGAAGAGGTCGAGGAAATGGACATATTTGAGTTTCTAGGCGTTTTTGGAGGACTGGCCCTGTTTCTCCACGGAATGCAGATGATGAGCTCCGGCCTGGAGGCAGCGGCGGGCGGACAGATGAAGTCCGTGCTGGAAAAGCTGACCTCCAACCCCCTGATGGGCATCCTGGTGGGCACCCTGATTACCACGGCGGTGCAGTCCTCCTCGGCCACCACCGTGATGGTGGTGGGCTTTGTCAACGCCGGGATGATGTCGCTGAACCAGGCGGTGTGGATCATCATGGGGGCCAATGTGGGCAAGACCACCACCGGCCTGCTTATTGCCCTGGATGTGGGGGCCCTGGCCCCCGTTGTGGCTTTTATCGGTGTGGCGCTGATGGTCTTTGTAAAAAAGCCCAAGCTGCAGCACATCGGCCAGCTGCTGGCAGGCCTGGGCATCCTCTTTATCGGCATGGACATGATGAGCGCGTCGATGGAGCCTCTCCGGGATGTGCCCGCCTTTGTCCAGATGATGGCTACCCTCTCCAACCCCATCTTGGGCATCATCTTCGGCGCCCTTTTTACCGCCCTGATCCAGTCCTCGGCCGCCTCCATCGGCATTTTGCAGACCCTGGCCGCCGCCGGCGCGGTGGAGTTCTCCGCCTCGGTGTACATCCTCTTCGGCCAGAATATCGGCACCTGCATCACCGCCGTTATGGCCTCCTTCGGCGTCAGCCGGGACGCCAAGCGGGCCACCTGCGTTCATATCCTCTTTAACGTTATCGGCACGGTGATCTTTACCGCTGTGGTGATGGTCTTCCCCCTGACCCAGCTGATTGAGCGGCTGGTCCCCGGCCCCATGGCCCAGATCGCCGCCATGCACGTCATCTTTAACCTGGCTACCACCGTTCTGCTCTTCCCCTTCGGCGGCCGGCTGGCCAGCCTGGCCACCCGCATTCTCCCCGACACAGGCGCCGCCGAGCAGAAGGGCGGGATGCGGCTGTTCTATCTGACCTCCGTGGCCCCCGGCGGCCGGGAGGGAGGTCTGGGCGTTTCCGCCATTGTGGTGGACCAGCTGCGCAGCGAGCTGCGCCGGATGCTGGAGATGGCCCGGCAGAATGTGGATGCCAGCTTTAAGGCGGTACGGGACCGGGACACCTCCCCCCTGGAGCGGGTGGAGAGCCGGGAGCTGTACATCGACTTTTTGAACCGGGAGATCTCCCGCTATATCTCCCGGCTGATTGCCATCGAGACCAACGAGCGGGGCTCTCAGATTGTCAGCAGCCTCTTCGCCATCTCGGGCAACATCGAGCGCATCGGCGACCACGCCGACAACCTGGCCGGTTACACCAGGATGCTGGTGGAGAAGGACATCCCCTTCTCTGACGTCGCCAGGAAGGAGATCGGCCAGATGCGGGACGTCTCGCTTCGCACGGTGTCCGCCCTGCTGTCCAGCGACGCCGGCAACCCGGACTGGCTGGCCCAGGTGGCCCAGCTGGAGCAGAGAATTGATGACATGACCAATGAGTTTCGCCGGGACCAGCTGGCCCGGATGCGCCAGGGCATCTGCAACGACGAGGCCTGTATCCTGTACTCTGAGCTGCTCACCGATTTTGAGCGCATCGGCGACCACGTCCTCAATATCGCCCAGGAGCTGACTAAGGCCAGAATCCCGCTGTAAACCATAAAATCCGCGGCTCTGTGGGCTCATAGGGCCGTTTTTTATCCGGCGCAACTGTTGGTTGCGGGAATTTCCAAGGGAGCTTGATTGCGTTTTGCCCTGTTTTCCCTATAATAGAGGAAAATCGAGAGGAGGAAATTCAATGACTTTGGCAGAAAAAATCCTGTCCCTGCGCACCCAGCGGGGCATGTCCCAGGACGACCTGGCGGAGAAGCTGGAGGTCTCCCGGCAGAGTGTGAGCAAGTGGGAGACCGCCCAGTCCACCCCCGACCTGGATAAAATCATCAAGCTGGCTAACCTGTTCGGCGTAACGGTGGACGAGTTGGTCCGGGACGGGGAGCGCCCCCAGCCTCCGGAGCCGCCGGAAGCAAAGGTGATCTACGTGGAGCGGGAAAAACGGGGGCTGACCCCAGTTCAAACCCTGGGTGTTATTTTTGAGGTCACAGGCGCGGCCCTGGCGATTCTCGGCATCATGGGCGCGCCGGTACTGATTCTTCCGGCCGTGGCCCTGGTCGTCCTGGGCCTGCCCCTGCTGCTGGCAAGGAAACACCCCTTTTTAATTGCTGGCTGGCTGGCCGTGGCGCTGAGCCTCACAATTTTAAATCCGAACTTTAGCGTGTGCCCTTGGGGGCTGATGGGCGGACTGCGGATAGTGCGTCATTTGATTGCAAACCCGGCAATGAGATACCGCACCTATTATTTTGCCGCCGCCGTGGGGATCGTTCGAGGATTGCTGACCCTGGCTCTGATTGTCTTCACCGGCCGGGCCTGCGGCAAGGCGTGGAAGGAGAAACACTTCCCAGAGCAAAAATAACCCGCCGCAGCGAAAGGCTCCCTCCTTGAGGGAGCTGTCGAGCGAAGCGAGACTGATGAGGCCGAATCCCGGAGCGCTCCGCCGGACGGCCTCATCCGTCACCGCCCTTCGGGCGGCGCCACCTTCCCCTAAAGGGGAAGGCTTTTTTTGCGCGCTTCTGAAACTTTCCCGGTTTACAAGCTCCCTTTGCTATGGTAGAATAGGGGGACTTGAACAAAGGAGCGTTTTTGCCGTGGCCTACAACTTTTTTCCCATGATCTCCCGGATGCGGTACATCAACCGCTGGGGCCTGATGCGCAACACCCGGCTGGAGAACATTCAGGAGCACTCCCACCAGGTGGCTGTCCTAGCCCACGCCCTGGCTGTCATTGAAAACCGCTATTTCGGCGGGCAGATCGACCCCGGCGCGGTGGCGGTGGCCGCTTTGTACCACGACGCCAGTGAAATATTAACCGGCGACATGCCCACCCCCATCAAGTACGACAACCCGGATATCCAGTCCGCCTACAAGGACGTGGAGGCGGTGGCGGAGCGCAAGCTGCTGTCTATGCTCCCGCCCGACCTGCGCATCGATTTTGAGGAAGCGGTCACCATCCCCAACCCTGAGATTCACGCCATTGTCAAGGCGGCGGACAAGCTGTCCGCCTACCTCAAGTGCGTGGAGGAGCTGAAGGCGGGGAACACCGAGTTCAAAAAGGCAAAGGAACAGACCTGCGCCGCCCTGTGCAAAAACCCCAGCCCCGCCCTGAAATATTTTATGGACAATTTTCTGGACGGCTTCGAGCTGACTCTGGACGAGTTGAATTAGAAAGGAAATTGACACTATGAAAGCCATCGTCACCGTCATCGGCAGGGACCGGGTAGGCATCACCGCCAGCGTGTGCTCCCTGCTGGCTCAGCACAACATCAACATTCTGGACATCACCCAGACCGTTTTGCAGGAGTTTTTCACCATGGTCATGCTGGTGGACACCGCCGCCTGTGCGCGGTCCATCGGCGACATGGCCGACATTCTGGAGCAGGCCGGCAAAGAGCAGGGCCTGTCCATCCGCATCCAACGGGAGGACATTTTCAACGCCATGCATCGCATTTAAGCGGAGGTAATTATGCTCAACCAACACGAAATCATGCAGACCATCCAGATGATCGACCAGCAGCATCTGGACGTGCGCACCATCACCATGGGCATCTCTCTGCTGTCCTGCGCCCACAGCGACGTGAAAACCGCCTGTGACAAGGTGTACGATAAAATTACCAAATACGCCGAGAAGCTGGTGGCCACCGGCCAGGCCATTGAGAAAGAGTTCGGCATCCCCATCGTCAACAAGCGCATCTCGGTCACCCCCATCGCCCTGGTGGCCGCCGCCGCAGAGACCGGCAGCTATGTCCCCTTCGCCCAGGCCCTGGACCGGGCGGCCAAGACCTGCGGGGTCAACTTCATCGGCGGCTTCTCCGCACTGGTGCAAAAGGGGATGACCGACGCCGACCGCATCCTCATCCGCTCCATCCCCGAGGCCCTGGCCTCCACTGATATCGTCTGTGCCTCGGTCAACGTGGGCTCCACCAAGGCGGGCATCGACATGGACGCGGTGGCCCTTATGGGCCGGACCATCAAGGACCTGGCTGAGAGGACCGCAGACCGGGGAGGCTTCGGCTGCGCCAAGCTGGTGGTGTTCTGCAACGCCGTGGAGGACAACCCCTTTATGGCCGGGGCTTTCCACGGGGTGGGGGAGCCGGAGAAGGTGATTAACGTGGGGGTCTCCGGCCCCGGCGTGGTGTATCACGCCCTCCAGGACGTGAAGGGCCAGCCCTTTGACGTGGTGGCCGAGACGGTGAAAAAGACCGCCTTCCGCATCACCCGCATGGGCCAGCTGGTGGCCCAGGAGGCCAGCCGGAGGCTGGACACCCCCTTTGGCATCGTGGATTTGTCCCTGGCCCCCACCCCCGCAGTAGGGGACAGCGTAGCCCGGATTCTGGAGGAGATGGGCCTGGAGGTCTGCGGCACCCACGGCACCACCGCCGCCCTGGCTCTGCTCAACGACGCGGTGAAGAAGGGCGGTGTGATGGCCTCCTCCTCGGTGGGGGGCCTGTCCGGCGCCTTCATTCCGGTGAGCGAGGACGAGGGCATGATTGCCGCCGCCCGGTCCGGGGCCCTCACCCTGGACAAGCTGGAGGCCATGACCTGCGTGTGTTCCGTGGGCCTGGACATGATCGCCGTCCCTGGCGACACCCCCGCCGAGACCATCTCCGCCATCATCGCCGACGAGGCGGCCATCGGCATGGTCAACGCTAAGACTACCGCCGTGCGCATTATCCCCGCCCCCGGCTGCGCCGTGGGGGATACGGTGGAATTTGGCGGACTGCTGGGCTCCGCCCCCGTCCAGCCGGTTCACCCCTTCTCCGCCAAGGCGTTTGTGGACCGGGGCGGGCGCATCCCCGCCCCCATGCAGAGCCTGAAAAATTAAGACACAGAAGGCCCGCCTCCCAAGGGAAGCGGGCCTTGCATTATCCCAGGATGGCGCCCTTGTCGGCGGAGGACACCAGCTTGGCGTACCGGGCCAGGTAGCCCGTCTTGATCTTGGGCTCGGGGCAGACCCACCTGGCCCTCCGGGCGGCCAGTTCCTCATCGGACACCATCAGGGTGATGGTGTGGGCGGGGATGTCGATGGCGATGAGGTCCCCCTCCTCCACCAGGCCGATATTGCCGCCGGAGGCCGCCTCGGGGGAGACGTGGCCGATGGAGGCCCCCCGGGTGGCTCCGGAGAAGCGGCCATCGGTGATGAGGGCCACGTCCTTGTCCAGCCCCATGCCGGCGATGGCGGAGGTGGGGTTGAGCATCTCCCGCATACCCGGCCCGCCCTTGGGGCCCTCGCAGCGGATGACCACCACGTCTCCGGCCACGATTTTACCGGCGTAGATGGCCTCGATGGCCTCCTCCTCAGAGTTGAACACCCGGGCGGGGCCCTCGTGGCGCATCATCTCCGGGGCCACGGCGGACTGCTTTACCACGCAGCCGTCGGGGGCCAGATTGCCCTTGAGGACGGCGATGCCGCCGGTCTTGGAGTAGGGGTTGTGGATGGGGCGGATGATCTCGGGGTCCCGGTTGACCACGCCCTCCAGGTTTTCGGCGATGGTTTTGCCGGTGCAGGTGGGGAGGGTGACGTCGATGAGGCCCGCCTTGGCCAGCTCGGCCATAACCGCATAGACGCCGCCGGCCCGCTCCAGGTCCTCCATGTAGGTGTCGCCGGCGGGGGCCAGGTGACACAGGTTGGGGGTCCTGTCACTGATTTCGTTGGCCATATCGAAGGACAGCTCCACGCCGCACTCGTGGGCGATGGCGGGCAGGTGGAGCATGGTGTTGGTGGAGCAGCCCAGGGCCATGTCGATGGTCTCGGCGTTGTGGAAGGCGGCCTC
>JAAWEX010000047.1 GCA_022794495.1 Lawsonibacter sp.
CACTCTGGCCCTGATGGCCGAGTTCTGTCTGGTGATCCTCGCCTTCATCGTGCTCTTTATTTCGGTGATGTACCTGGCTATGGCCATCGGGCACCTGTTCTCCCGGCACCGGCGGCTCATCAGCGTGGCCGCCTTTATCGGGCTGTATATCCTGCTGGCCAACGTCTACGGCCGGGTGTTCTCTGTCCGCTTCGTCCAGTCCCTGATGAACATGGCCACCGTTAACGTCCACGGTTCCATGCTCACCGCCAGCGCCATTATGCTCATCCCCGCCGCGGTGTTTCTGGCTGTGGTGTGCTGGATTCTGGAGCACAAGCTGAATCTGGAATAAAGCAATCGCCTGGAGCGGAGAGCTCCAGGCGATTTTCCCTATTCAAAGCACCAGATCTGCCGGTTCTCCTGGTGCTGCCGTTTAGCGGCCTCGGTGTTGGTCATGGGCACGTCGCCGCTCCAGACGCCCATGCGGCGGGTGGGGCTGAGGACGTCGTCCCGGCGGTCCAGCCGGGCCAGGAGATAGTCCACCTCGGGGCGGATGGCGGCGGGGCAGGGCTGGGGGAAGACCACATACTGATTGACCGTCTGGCCGTGAAAGGTGGTTTTTTCCAGGTCCTTGCTGTCCACCGTCATGTAGGTGTCCCGGTCAGCGATGAGACGGTGCAGGGCGGACTCCTGGTCGTCCAGCAGCAGGCACATGCACCGCCCCGCCTCTCGGATCAGCACCAGGGTGAGGCGGTAGGACCGGCGGAAGGCCTTCCCCAGGCGGCGGACATAGGTCCCCTCGCTGTAGACGGTGAAGTCCAGCTCCAGGCGGTCCAGCGCCCCGGAGCAGAACTGGTCCAGAATGTCCGACAGCTCCTGGCGGGTCCAGCCGTCGTGGGGGACCGCCTCTGGGACGGGGCGGCTTTTGGAGAAGAGGGACAGGGGGAAGGAGGGCTTTGGGCGCAGGACCTTGACCCCGGCGAGGAAGGGCAGGCAGGCCTCCGGGCCGGGGGCGGCCTCCGGCTGGCGCTGGCGGTCGGGGGCGTTGGATTTGGGGGAGGAACGGTCAGGGGCCGGGGCGGCCGGGGTGGTGGTGAGCTGGTCGGAGGTGAGCATGTCCCGGGTCCAGGGGGCCAGGGTGCTGAGAAAGTCGGAGAGCTGCCAGCCGTCTCCACGGGGGTGGGCGTCCTGGGGGCTGACCGGATCGCCGGCCCCCGCCAGCTCCTCCGGCGTCCAGGGGACCAGGTAGGGCAGAAGGTCCTCCCGGCCGGCGGGGAAGTATTGGGCCAGCCAGGCTGCCCGGCGCTCCGGCGGGGCACTGTCGGTAAAGCCGTCGTGGAGAAGGCCGGGAGCGGTGCGGAAATGGTCCACCGGACTGCCCTTGTAGAAGAGGGCGCAGCCCCAGAAGGCCTCGTCGCAGAGGTAGGCCAGCAGGACGGGGCAGTTCAGCCGGCCAGACAGGATGCGGGGGGCGCTGAGGTCCAGGATGCTCTGGGTCCAGCGGACAAATACCCCCTCCCGGCGCTCCGCCCACTCCAGCCGGGACAGGTCGAAGGGGGTCCTGTCCAGCTGGCCCATGTAGAGTACGCCGGGGGTGAGCCGCTCCAGCTCCGCCTGGACGTGTCTGCGCCGCTGGCGGGGGATGATAAGCGCGTTGAGAAATTCAGACATGGATGCCGCCTCCAGAAAAGAGTTTGCTTATATATCGGCAGAAATCGGCTTTCTCTAACCCCGCAGGGGACGGGGGGAGTTTTCCCGGGAAAAACCGCTTTGCTGAATGACTCCCTTAGAGAGGGAGCCTTTGGACGGAGACAGGGCCCGCCTTTCCGGCGGGCCCTGTTGGGATGCTGTGGCTTACGCCAGGCCGTTCAGGCTGGTGAACAGCTTCTCGGCGTCGGCAGAGGCCACCAGCTTGTCGGTGTCCTCGTCGGTGGAGGCAATGGCCACAATGCGGCCCAGCACCTCCAGGTGCTCCTCGCCCTTGGCGGCGATGCCCACCACAAGCTTTACCTTGTCGCCGTTCCAGTCGATGCCCTGGGGATAGGTCATGACCACAACGCCGGTGCGCTTGATGAGAGGCTTTACATCGTTGGTGCCGTGGGGGATGGCCACATGGCTGCCGATGGCCACCGAGAAGCTGGCCTCCCGGTCCAGCATGCCCTGGATATAGGCCTCGTCCACATAGCCGCTGTCCACCATCAGCCGGCCGCAGGCCCTGATGGCCTCCTCGGGGGTGACAGGGGCGCAGTTCAGCACAATGTTTTTCCGCTCCAGCAGGGCGACGCCGGCGGGGGCGGGAGCCTCGGCCTCGGGGGCCTCCGCGGGGGCGGCGGGGGCGGTGGAGCCGCTCCGGGCGGCCAGGAGCTCATCCACCAGGGCGTCGTACTCCGGTGCGCCCATGAAGTTGTGGATGGGGATGATTCGGGCCTGAGGAGCCCGCTGGGCGGCCCGGCCGGACAGCTCGTGGTGGGTGACCACGATCTGACAGTCGCCGGGAATCTCGGAGACGGGGTGGTGAATCACCTCGATGCCGGTGATGCCCGCGTCCTTCAGCTTGCTGCGCAGCATGGTGGCCCCCATGGCGGAGGAGCCCATGCCCGCGTCGCAGGCGAAGACGATCTTTTTGACAGCGTGGATATCCACAGACGCGCCGGTGGCGGCCTCCGCGGCCTGGCCCTTGCTGGCGGCCTTGGAGGCGGCTACCTGGGCCTGGGCCTCGGCAAGGCTGGCGTCCTTGCCGAAGAACTTCAGCAGGAAGACGGAGATGGCAAAGCTGACCGCGCCGGCCACGGCGATGCCCACAATGTTGGCGAAGTAGCAGCCCTTGGGGGTCATGAGCATCTCGGCGATGATGGAGCCGGGGGAGGCGGGGCCGGACAGGCCGCCGCCCAGGAGGGACAGGGTGAAGATGCCGGCGATGTTGCCCGCCATGGGGCCCAGGATGACGATGGGGTTCATCAGGACGTAGGGGAAGTAGATCTCATGGATGCCGCCCACGAACTGGATGACGGCGGCGGCGCCGGCGGAGGAGCGGGTCTCGCCCTTGCCGGCCACACAGTAGGCCAGCAGCAGGCCCAGACCGGGGCCGGGGTTGGACTCGATCATATAGAGGATGGACTTGCCCACCTCGCCGGCGGCCCGGAGGGCCTCCACCTGCTCGGTGCCGATGGGGGTAAAGACACCGTGGTTGATGGCGTTGTTCAGGAAGAGCACCTTGGCGGGCTCCACCAGGACGGCGGTGAGGGGCAGCAGGCTGTGGTCCACCAGCCAGCCCACGCCCGCACCCAGCACGTCGGTGAGGACCACACAGGTGGGGCCGATGGCGAAGATGGACAGAATGGCCAGGACGCCGCCGATGATGCCCACGGAGAAGTTGTTGACTACCATCTCGAAGCCGGCGGGGATGCGGCCCTCCATCTTCTCGTCAAACTTCTTGATGCACCAGCCGCCCAGAGGGCCGCAGATCATAGCGCCGATGAACATGGTGCTCTCGGTAGAGGCGATGGCGCCCAGGGCGGCCAGGGCGCCGGTGACAGCGCCCTTCTGGCCGCCCACCACCTTGCCGCCGGTGTAGGCGATGAGGATGGGCAACAGGTAGCGGAGCATGGGGGTGACCATCTCGGCGATGGTGGCGTTGGGGAGCCAGCCGTCGGCGATGAACAGGGCGGCGATGAGCCCCCAGGCGATAAAGGCCCCGATGTTGGGCATCACCATGCCGCTGAGGAACCGCCCGAATTTTTGTACGTGTTCTTTCACAGGGGTGTCTCTCCTTTCCGATTTGGGGATGGGATGCGCTGTGCAGGGGGCGGCACAGAGACCGCCCCCTGTAGATTATTTGTTCACCGTGGCCTTCAGGTAGCCCTCTACGCCGGAGGCGGTGGACAGGCCCATGGCCTCCTCGGTGATGCGGCGGAAGTCCTTTTCGTGCCAGCGGTGGATCTGAGCACGGGAGGCCAGCACCGAGGCGGAGCTGACCGAAAATTCGTCCAGGCCCCAGCACATGAGCAGGGGGATGAGCCCCGGGTCGGCGGCGGCCTCGCCGCACATGCCCACCGGGATGCCCGCCCGCTTGCCGGCGGAGATGACATACTGGATGGCCCGGAGGACGGCGGGCTGGAAGGGGCTGTAAAGCTTTTCCACCTTCGCGTTGCCCCGGTCCACCGCCATGGTGTATTGGGTCAGGTCGTTGGTGCCGATGGAGAAGAAGTCGCACTCCTGGGCCAGCAGGTCGGCGATGAGGGCGGCGGCGGGGGTTTCGATCATGGCGCCCAGAGGGATGTCCTTGTCGTAGGGCACGCCGGCCTCGGCCAGCTCCTTTTTGCACTGCTCCAGCAGCTCACGGGCGGCGCGGACCTCTTCCACACAGGTGACTAGGGGGAGCATGATCTTGATGTTTTTCTCCTCGGCTCCCGCCCGGAGCAGGGCCCGGAGCTGGACCTTGTACAGCTCGGGACGGTCCAGGCAGTAGCGGATGGCCCGGTGGCCCAGGAAGGGGTTCTCCTCCTTCTCCAGCCCCAGGTAGTCGATAGCCTTGTCCCCGCCCACGTCCAGGGTGCGGATGATGACCTCTTTCCCCGCCATGGTCTTGGACACGGCGTGGTAGGCCTCGTACTGCACCGTCTCGTCAGGCAGGCTGGTGCGGTCCATGAAGAGGAACTCAGTGCGGAACAGGCCCACGCCCTCCGCCCCGGACTGGGCGGCCGCCTCCGCCTCGGCGGCGGAGCCTATGTTGGCGTAGAGGTGGTAGTACTTGCCGTCGGCGTCGGCGGTGGGCTGATTCCGATAGACCTCCAGGGCGGCGGTCTTCTCCTGGTAGTCCTTCTGCTTGGCCAGATACTCGCTGCGGGTGCGGGCGTCGGGGCTGAGGACCACCACGCCCTCGCCGCCGTCTACGATGAGGCCGTCGCCGTCCTTGATGAGCTCCAAGGCCTTGGGAATGGACAGGACCGCGGGCAGGCACAGGGCCCTGGCCAGGATGGCGGAGTGGCTGGTGCGGCCGCCGGTCTCGGTGATGATGCCGGCGACGTTCTCCCTGTTCAGGCCCACCGTCATGGACGGGGTCAGGTCACGGGCCACCAGGATGGTGCCGGCGGGGAGCTTGCTCAGGTCGGCGCCCGCCACCCCCAGCAGGATGGACAGCAGCCGGGCGCGGATGTCACGGACGTCGGTGGCCCGCTGGCGCATCAGCTCGTCGTCTACGCCGGCGAACATGTCGGCATACATGGTGCACACCGCGTCGGCCGCCCCTTCGGCGCAGGAGCCGCCGTCGATGGCCTCCTGCATCTGCGAGAGCATGAAGGGATCGGCCAGCATGGTAATCTGGCCGGTGAGGATCTCCGCCTCCTTGGGGCCGGTCTGCTCCCGGATGTGGTCGGCCATGGCGGAGGTGCGGGCATTGAATTCGTCAATGGCGGCTTGCAGGCGGGCTTTCTCCGCCTCCCTGCCGGAGTAGGGGACGTGGGAGTAGTCCAGGCTCTCCTCCCGCACGCAGACGGCGCAGCCTAAGCCGACGCCGTCTGATGCGTTGATTCCTTTCAGAACCATGCCGCGCCTCCCCTTACAGGTCGCCCAGGCCAGACTCCACCAGCTTGACGGCGGCGTCCAGGGCCTCGGCCTCCTGCGCGCCCTCGCAGCGGATCTCAATCTCGCTGCCCATCTTGATACAGGAGGCCATCAGGTTCATGATGCTCTTGGCGTTAATGGTCTTCTCGCCGAAGATGATGGTGACGGTGCTGTCGAACTTGCCCATCTCCGCCACGAAGAGCTGGGCGGGGCGCATGTGCAGCCCCTGGGGATTGATGACCTTGACTGTTTTGGATACCATAGTGAATACATCCTTTCCAATTTTGTTTATTATCTCGTACTGTTGAACAGTATATAGAGAACAAGGTTAAACGGCGATTACGTCGGTGCTGTCCAGATACTTCCGCTCGGGCATCTGGTCGGTGATGATCTGGGCTCCGTCCAGGGGCAGGATGGTGGCGGCGGTGACCCGGCCGAACTTGCTGAAATCGGCCAGCATGTAGACCGACTGGGCCCGGGAGGCCGCCAGGACCTTGAGGGCCGCGGCCTCGGGGTCCGGGGTGGTGAAGCCCTGGCTGAGGCTGACGCCGCTGGTGCCCAAAAAGACCTTGGTGAAGTTGTAGCGCCGGATGGCGTCCAGGGCCTCGGCCCCCACGATGTCTACCGTTCCCGGCTTCAGCGTGCCGCCCAGGATGTAGACGTGGCGCTCGTGGGCGGAGAGCATGCCGGCCAGGTCGATGCTGCTGGTGACAAACAGGGCGCCGGAGTCCTTCAGATAGCTGGCCATGTGCAGAACGGTGGTGCCCGTGTCCAGATAGACCACGTCGTCCTCTCCCACCAGGCCGGCGGCGTAGCGGGCGATGCGCTCCTTCTCCCTGGCGTAGCGCTGCTTGGTGGCCAGGTCGGGCTCTCGGGCCAGGAACTCCTCCTCCTCCAGGCTGGTGGCCCCGCCGTGAATCTTGACCAGGCGGCCCTGGCGGGCCAGCGTGTTCAGGTCCCGGCGGATGGTGGCTTCGGATGCGCCTGTGATCTGACACAGGTCCATGACGCTGACGGTCTGCCGCTGGGTGACCTGCTGCAATATTGCGCGGGCGCGCTGCTCGGCCAGCATTGTGATCCCTCCTCTGTGTGATTGTTTTTGCTCTGTTGATTGAAATTGACTGACCAAATCTTACCATAGGCTGTGGGTAAAGTCAACCGCTTTTTCCTTCGCTTTCTGCACAAAATATCCATTTTATTTTTGTGCAGTCCGCCAGAATGGCGGAAAATACGGGAAAACCAGCTGGAAGTCCGCCATTTATCAGATGCGGCAGGGAACGGAAGACGCGATAACGGGCGAAAACGATCATAATCGCTCATTTGACGGATTATGAGCGGAATTTATTGAAATTTTTTGGTAGTTTCTCGCCTTGCACGGGAGGAAGGGGGATGCTATACTATAGCCAATGAGACCCGGAAACATGCAAAATTTTATAAAAAGGAGCGGAAACAGATATGAAACAGGCAATCATGATCGGCGCAGGCAACATCGGCCGGGGCTTTATCGGCGCGCTGCTGGAGAAGAGCGGCTACCATGTTACCTTTGCCGACGTGGCGGAGAACCTGATCTCCGCCATTAATGAGCGCGGGAGCTACACCGTCCACATTCAGGACCGGGAATGCGCGGAGTGGACCGTAAGCGGCATCAGCGGCATCTCCTCGGCCGGCCAGGAGCTGGTGGACGCCATCGCCGGCGGCTGCGAGCTTATCACCACCGCCGTGGGCCTGCGCATCCTGCCCATCGTGGCCAAGCCCATCGCCGCCGGCATCAGAGCCCGGAAGGAGGCGGGGAGCACCCAGATTATGAACGTGGTGGCCTGTGAGAACGCCATCCGGGGCACCAGCCAGCTGCGGGAGGCCGTATTTACCCACCTGAGCGAGGAGGAGGCCGCCTACGCCAAGGAGTATGTGGGCTTTGCCGACTGCGCCGTGGACCGGATCGTCCCCAAGGCCTCCTTCGAGAACCCTCTGGACGTGGCGGTGGAGCAGTATACCGAGTGGGACGTGGAGAAAAGCGGCTGGAAGGGCGGGCTGCCCGACATCCAGGGGCTGGCCTGGGTGGACGACCTGTCCGCCTATCTGGAGCGCAAGCTGTTCACCCTGAACAGCGGCCACGCCATCTGCGCCTACCTGGGGGCGCTGAAGGGCCACAGGACCATCGTGGAGAGCGTGGCCGACCCGGCCATCGGCCACCTGGTGTATCGGGCCATGCAGGAGAGCGGCGAGGGCCTGATCCGGAAGTTTGGCTTTGACCCCGACGCCCACCACGCCTATATCGACCGGATCTTTGCCCGGTTCCAGAATCCCTTCCTGGAGGACGAGACCGCCCGGGTGGCCCGGGAGCCCATCCGCAAGCTGGCCCCTGCCGACCGGCTGATTAAGCCCCTGGTGACCGCCTACGGCTACGGCCTGCCGGTGGACCACCTGATCTTCGGCGCCGCCGCCGCCCTCCACTTCAGCTGCCCGGAGGATGAGCAGAGCGCCGAGATGAGAAAGAAGATTGAGGACGAGGGTGTGGAGAAGGCCTTGGCTGACTACACCGGCCTGACTCCGGACCACCCCCTCTTCGGGCGCATCCTGGATGTGTACCGCGCCCTGGGTGTTTCTCAGAAGTAGGGCAAGGGCTCTGCCCTTGCCTGAATCCGAATCCGTTTTATCCCCTTGCGGGGATAGGCAGGGGTAGAACCCCTGCCCTACATGACATACCGGCCAGTATGTTCAGAGATGTTCCGAATTTATGAGAAGAGCGCGAAGCGCCGCCGGATTTTGGTTGATTCGGCGGCGCTTTTCCGTTATAATAGAGGTAGATTATTTTGCCGTTTGGAGGATGTGCTATGGAAAACAAGCTGCCCACCCTGGGCTTTATCGGCACCGGGACGCTGACCTCCGCCCTGGTCACCGGCTTTTGCAGCCGGGCCGCTGAGACCCTCTACCCCATCGTCCTGTCCCCCAGGAGCAGGGAAAACGCCGCCCGGCTGAGGGCCGCCTACCCCGACCGGGTGACGGTGGCGGAGAGTATGCAGGAGGTGGTGGACCGGTCCGACTGGGTGATGCTGGCCGTCCTGCCCGGCGCGGGGGAGGAGGTCTGCCGCTCCCTGCGCTTCCGGCCGGAGCAGAAGGTTATCAACTTTATGTCAGATAAGGCCCTGCCCCAGATCAGAGCGTGGATCGGAGAGACCGCCGCCCTGGTTCACATGGTGCCACTCACCTTTAACGCCTTTACCAACGGGCCTATCGTCCTGTCTCCCCCCAATTCAGAGGCGGCGGAAATCTTTGGACACATCGGTAAGGTCATTCAGCTGGAGGAGCGCTACCACACGGCGGTGCTGGCCGCCGTGACCGGGTGCGTGGCTCCCTTCTTTACCCTGATGGATACCCTGAGCCGGTGGTCGGCCGCCCAGGGCGTGCCCGAGGAGCTGGCCGCCAGCTATGTGGCCGGGTTCTTCGGGGCGGTGTGTCAGGAGGCCGCCCATCTGGACGCCGCCGGGCTCCACCGAATGGCCGGCACCGCGACCCCGGGGGGAATCAACTGGATGGTGAAGGACTTCCTCACCCAGCAGGGAGGCTTTCAGATGTGGGCCGACGCCATGGAGCCCGCCCTGGAGCGGCTGACTGTCAATATTCCCAAGCCGGAGAAGTAAAGAGCCGGGGCCGCCATATAGACGGCCCCGGTTGTTTCGCGTGTCCCTTCGCCCCTCTCTGAAAGGGGGGCGAAGGGGGAGTTAACTCCCTCAGAAAGAGAGCCCTTAAAAGCTGCCCTCAACTCTGGGCGGTCCGGCTGACCCGGAGAAGCCGCTCGTGGGTCAGGAGCATGGCCAGCAGGACAGCCAGCAGGAAGAAGGGGAACAGCCCGGTGGAGATGTGGTTGGCCAGCACGCCGAAGAGGGGAGGCATCAGGCACACCCCCAGGTAGGCGCTGGCCATCTGGACCCCGATGATGGCCTGGGAGTTCTCCGCCCCAAAGTGGTCGGGGGTGGAGTGGATGACGCAGGGGTAGATGGGGGCGCAGCCCAGGCCGATGAGGACCAGCCCCGCCAGGCTGACTCCCTGGCCCAGGGGGAGGAGCAGGGCGAGAACGCCGGAGGCGATGATGGCCTGGCCCAGGCGGATGAGCTGGCGGTCGTTGAGCTTGAGGGTGAGAAAGCCGTTCAGCGCCCGGCCGGCTGTGATGCCGATGAAGAACAGCCCGGAGAAGCTGGCAGCCCGCTCCGGGGTGACGCCCCTTTGGAGGACCAGGTAGCTGCTGGCCCACAGGCCGGCGGTCTGCTCCAGGGCACAGTAGCAGAAAAAGGTGAGCATCACCGCCTTGGCTCCGGGGATGCGGACGATCTCCCCCAGGGTGAGCGGCCGGGCGGAGCCGTCTCCCTCCTCCGCGCCGCCGGAGCGGACCTTCCACTGGGGGAGACTGGCGATGAGGATTAGGGTCAGGGCGACCTGGAGGACGCTGATGATCCGGTAGCCCCCCTGCCAGCCCATCCCGGTGGTGAGGGCGCAGCCCATGATGTAGGGGCCGGCGGTGGCTCCAAGGCCCCACATGCAGTGAAGCCAGCTCATATGGCGGCTGGCGTAGTGGAGGGCCACATAGTTGTTCAGCGCCGCGTCTACGCTCCCTGCCCCCAGACCGTAGGGCACCGCCCACAGGCACAGGGCCCAGAAAGAGGCGCTGGCCGAAAAGCCCGCCAGGGCCGCGGCAGTCAGGCCCACGCTGATGGCGGTGACCCTGCCCGCGCCCCACCTTTTGGTGAGCCGGTCGCTCATCAGGCTGGAGACGATGGTCCCGGCGGAGATGAGGGCGGAGATCACACCGGCGAAGGACATGGGCACCCCGAGCGGACCGTACATGGAGGGCCAGGCCGAGCCCAGCAGGGAGTCGGGCAGGCCCAGGCTGATGAAGGCCAGGTAGATGACGCCCAGAAGCAGAGACATAAAAAAACACCTCTTTTGTCAAACATAGAAGCGCTATCCATGATATGGCATTCAGCGCAAAAATGCTATGGATAAAACGGCTGTTTTTTTCCCGGCCCCGGCGGTTTTTTTGCCGGAAGCTACAGGGAGGGGCCGGGAGGGGGTCCGGCCCTTGCATCTTGCCCGCCGGTCCGATATAATAATTGGCACAAAAGAGGACGGCCCGGTCCTGGGCCGCCCGTGAGGAGGAGACCGCTATGGAATATTTGAAGCAAGCCGCCCCCCGCCCCGCCGGAGAGGAGGAGGCCCGGAGGGAGCGCGTGGCCGGGATCATCCGGGAGGTCCGGAGCCGGGGGGATGAGGCCCTGATGGAGTACGGCGCGCAGTTTGACGGCAGCACCCGGACCGCCCTGCGGGTCAGCCGGGAGGAGATCGACCAGGCCAGAGCCCGGCTCACCGGACAGGAGCGGGAGGACCTGGAGCGGGCCGCCGGCCACATCCGGGCCTTCGCCCTGGCGCAGAAGAGCTGCCTGACCGGGCTGGACGGCTTTTCCAATGTGGAGGGGGCGGTTCTGGGCCACCGGGTGATCCCTGTGAGCTCCTGCGGCTGCTATGTCCCGGGAGGCTCCTACCCCCTGTTTTCCACCGCGCTGATGCTCATCGTCCCCGCCAAGGCGGCGGGGGTGGAGCGGGTTGCCGCCTGCGCCCCGGCGGCGAGAGGGACGGACGCCATCCACTACAAGACCCTGGCCGCTATGGATATCGCCGGGGCGGACGAGATCTACGCCGTAGGCGGAGCCCAGGCTATCGCGGCGCTGGCCTATGGCACAGAGCAGATCAGGCCGGTGGACGTGATTGTGGGGCCGGGCAACCAGTATGTGGCCGAGGCAAAGCGCCAGTGCTGCGGCCAGGTGGGCATCGACTTTGTGGCCGGGCCCAGCGAGGTGATGGCCATCGCCGACCGCTCCGCCGACCCGCGGATCCTGGCGGCGGACATGCTGGCCCAGTCGGAGCACGACCGGCTGGCCCAGGGCATTCTGGTGACCACCGACCGGCAGCTGGGCATGGCGGTGCTGGAGGAGGTGGAGCGCCAGCTGCGGGGACTGGAGACGGCGGAGATTGCCCGGGCCTCGTGGGAGCGCTACGGTGAGGTGATTCTGGCCGGCAGCCTGGACGAGGCGGCGGACATCGCCAACGCCAGAGCCCCGGAACACCTGGAGGTTATTGTGGAGGACGAGGGCATTTTGCCCAGGCTGGTGAACTACGGCGCGCTGTTTATCGGCCAGGAGGCCGGCGAGGTGCTGGGGGACTACGCCTCCGGCCCCAATCACACCCTGCCCACCATGGGGGCCGCCCGCTATACCGGAGGGCTGTGGGTGGGCACCTTTTTAAAGGTGTGCACCTATCAGCGCTACCGCCGGGACGCTATGGGACAGGTCGCGCCCCTGGCCGCCCGCATGGCCAGAGGCGAGGGCCTGGCCGCCCACGCCGCCGCCGCCGAGGTCCGGCTGGAGGCGCTGTAGACAGAGGCCGGGGCCTCCCCGGCAAGGGAGGCCCCGCCCCTTGCCGCAAAACGCACAAAGAGAACGGCGGATTTTTTTAAAAATATGCCAAAAAAATTTGAAAAAACCTCTTGACACACACGGGCGGGTGTTGTATGATAACGGGGCGTCTGAAAGGACGCAGTCTGCGATGATGCGGGAGATTGCTCTGAAAAGAGGTAACTTCTGCGGAGTATGTCCGACTATCGGGCGGCTGAGCGAGGGCTGTACGCGGCGTATATCGCCCGGTGCGGCAAAAACCGGCCTGCTTTGCGCCGGTTTTTTCGCGGCCTGGAGTGATACGCACGAAAGCGTGTACACGAATTGCTCACCGACGAAGGAGGAGCAAGACCCATGACTCAACTTCGTAATTTAAGGAGGAAACAAACAACATGGCAGCTCAGAAAGAAATGATCCGCATCCGCCTCAAGGCCTATGACCACCAGCTCATCGACCAGAGCGCCGAGAAGATCGTGGAGACCGCCAAGC
>JAAWEX010000048.1 GCA_022794495.1 Lawsonibacter sp.
GCTTGAACATATCGGAATCCGGGTCCAGGCCGCGCATCCCGTCCAGCAGCTCCCGGCCCTCCTCCATATTCCGCAGGATCACCGAAACGTGAGACAGGCCCTCCTTGTTGGGCGGCCTGAAATCGTGGACGTCCGCCCCGTGCTTGAGAAGCTCGTCCAGCACAGCCTTCAGCATCTCCCGCAGCCGCCGGTTTTCCTCCTTGGCCGTCTCCACACGGTAGCTGGGAAAGGAGTCGTGGGCAAACTCGTCATACTGCTCCAGGGCGTGCTGCCAGGCAGTGCCGCCGTAGGAGGTCTTCTGGTTGGGGTCCATCCCCATGTCCAGCAGGCGGCGGAGGAGCAGAAAATAGCCCTTGCTCCGCTCCGGGCCGGGGCCCACGGTATGCCCCGCCCGCAGAAAGCACTGGCCGATGGCGTCGTACCAGATAGGGGCGCCGAAATTGCTGCCGTAGGGGTTAATTGCGTCCGCAAAGTTCACGTCTGCCCCCCGGTCCAACAGCAGGTGGGCCACCTCCAGGTTGTCGCTTTTGATGGCGACCATCAGCGGCGACTGGCCGTCGTCCTTCTTGGGCGGCGCCTTGGCCAGACAGGAGATCAGGTCCGGTTTCTTGTCCAGAATGGCAGCGACCTCCTCCAGATTGCCCCGGCGGATCATGGTAAACAGCTTTTTCATGGTACGCTCCTCCACTCTCTCTATCGGAACGCCTTCCCCTCTCCGTCCAGCACCTCCCGGCGGTGGAAGGTGACAAAGTCCGGGGCATACTCCGGATACTCGGCACAGAAGGCGGCCCGGATCAGGTCGGGATTGAGGCCGGGGTTTTGGGCGGAGGTAATCATATCCACCATCATGGCGTCACTCTGACATTCAATGTGCCAGCTGCGGACCAGCGGGATGATATCCACCTCTGTAAAGCCGGCCTTCGCCTTGTTGGACTTCTTTTTCACCACCAAGCTCTCCCTGCCCAGCAGGGCCGCCATAGCGGGCTCCGACTCCTGGGGCCGGCCCGCAGGGTAGTCGAAATTCATAATATAGTTTACATAACACAGCTCCTTCAGCTTCCGCTCCGCCGGGTAGCACTGCTGGATGACAATCCCCTCGGGCATAGCGGCGGTGAGCCGCTCCGGGACCTCGCCATAGCTTGTCCCCTCCAGCAGGCCGAACTCCAGAATCTCGCACTGGCTGGAGAAGCCCACCGACAGGGGCAGGGCGATGGAGACGAAGGGGTGGGGATTGAAGCCCTCGGTGTGCTTAATGGATATCTTGGCCCTGGAAAAGGCCCGCTGAAAGGTGCGCATCAGGTCCAGGTGGGAGATATACCGGGCCCGCCCGGTTTTGGTGAACAACAGCCGGTCAGCCACAGCGGCCACCTCCCGTTAACAGCTTATTAGCCCCGCAGCCAGAGCAGCGGGTGCGGCAGTCAGGGGTGGTGACTGACTGGTAGCACAGCTCCCGCTCCCGCCACAAAAATTCACGGCTCACCCCGGTGGACAGCCGGCTCCAGGGGAAGACCTCGTCCCGCTCCCGTTCCCGGTGGGCGTAGAAGTCCCCGTCCAGGCCGCAGGCGGCCAGGCCGTCCAGCCACCGCTGGTAGTCGAAATACTCCGTCCAGGAGTCCATCTTCCCCCCGTGAGCCCACACCCACTCCAGCACACCGGCCAGACGGCGGTCCCCACGGGACAAAATTGCCTCCAGATAGCTGGTCTGGGGGTCGTGCCAGTTATAGGTGATGGACTTGTCCCGTCTCAGGGCGTCCCGCAGCAGATTCACCCGCCGCTGATACTCTTCCACGGGAATTTGGGCCTCCCACTGGAAGGCGGTGTGGGGCTTGGGGACAAACCAGGAGGTAGAAACGGTAATCCGCACGCCTCTGGCCTTATTGGGGGAGTATTCCCGCCAGGTGAAGTAGACCTTTCGGGCCAGATCAGCGATGCCCAATACATCCTCGTCAGTTTCGGTGGGCAGGCCCAGCATGAAATATAGCTTTACTCCGCTCCAGCCCCCGGCGAAGGCGGTTTTGCAGGACTGAAGCAGATCCTCCTCTCGGAGGTTTTTGTTGATGGCGTCCCGGAGGCGCTGAGTGCCCGCTTCGGGGGCAAAGGTGAGACCGCCCCGGCGCACCCGCTGGAGCCGCTCCATCAGGCTCATGGAGAAGGTATCCGCCCGCAGGGAGGGCAGGGACAGACCGATGTCCCGGGGGGCGCAGTAGTCCAGCAGCTCGTCGCACAGGGGCAGCAGGTCGGGATAGTCGGTGGAGGACAGCGAGGACAGGGTCATCTCCTGGTAGCCCGAGTCCTCGCAGGCCTCTTTGCCGTATTTCGCCAGCAGCTTCGGGCTGCGGGAGCGTACCGGTCGGTAGGCGTAGCCCGCCTGGCAGAACCGGCACCCTCGAATGCACCCCCGGAACAGCTCCAGCATCACCCGGTCATGGACGATCTCGGTGGAGGGGATGATGGTTTTTACCGGAAAATAGGCCTGGTCCATGTTCTGAACAATCCGCTTGGTCACCAGCTCCGGGGCCCCGCTTCCCTCTTTTATGTCAACCGACTCCAAAACGCCGTCCGCCCGGCAGACAGGCTCATAAAAAGAGGGGACATAGATGCCTTCGATTTTGGCGGCTTCCTCTAAAAACTCCCCCTTAGACCAGCCCTCCTCCTTGGCCTGCTGGTAGAGGTCGATGTACTCCAGGGTGACCTCCTCCCCCTCACCTAGGACAAAAAAGTCCACAAAGGGGGCCAGAGGCTCCGGGTTATAGCAACAGGTTCCCCCCGCCACAATCAAGGGGGAAAAATCCGCGCGGTCCGCACTGTGCAGAGCCAGTCCGGCCAGGTCCAGCATATTGAGCAAGTTGGTATAGGACATCTCATAGCCCAAGGAGAAGCCGATGATATCGAACTCGGCGATGGGGTCGCCGCTCTCCAGGCCGTAAAGAAGCAGGCCCTCCCGGCGCATCTCCTCTTCCATATCCCCCCAGGGTGCGAAGCAGCGCTCGCACCAGACGTCTGGCCGCTGGTTCATCACTCCGTAGAGGATGCGGCATCCCAAATTGGACATGCCGATCTCATAGGTATCAGGAAAGCACAGGGCATAGCGGAGATTAATCCGGCTCTTGTCCTTCACCACGGCGTTGTATTCTCCGCCGGTGTAGCGGGCTGGCTTTTGCACCTTGGGCAGGATATGCTCTAAGACACGGTTCATTTTCTTTCCTCCACGTCATATCAGACACAGAGGTTATTGTACCTTTTTCCTGCCTCTCTGGCAAGGCTTATTTTGGTGAAAGGAGTAAAAATTTTGACGAAAAATGAGGGCCAACAGCCAAAAAGCGATGAGCAGCAGGGTAATATTGCCCCTGCAAACCGCCAGCAGAGCCCCAGCGCCCAGTGCTCCGGCGGTACACAGGCAGTCCAGCCACCTCCCCGCCCGGTCTGCCGCCGCCGGACCGGCCAGCAGTGCCAGGGCGCAGTACAGCGCCCGCCCCCCATCCAATCTTCCCACTGGGAGCAGGTTGAACGCGGCCAGGGCCAGGTTGAGTCCGGCAAAGACAGCGGCGCCCTTGAACCCGCAGAAAATCAGGGCGAGCAGCAGGTTGGCCCCAGGTCCCGCCAGAGCCGCCAGCCCCTCCTGCCAATAGCTCAGGGGGCGGTCCAGGATCAGCTCCGCACCGACGGCTGTCAGACGCATCCCCTTCACACCGCCTCCCGCCAGCCGGATTACTATGATGTGTCCCAGCTCATGTGCGGCGCAGGCCGCCAGGGCCATCGGGACCACCAAGGTTCGGTCCAGATAGTTCAGCCAGGCCAGAAGCAGAAAAAATCCCCCCGTTGCCTCCACCCTACCCATCCGAATCATGACTCCGAAAATTCCACATAATAGGCGGGATTCAGATGCATCTTCCCATACTTTAATTCCAGATGCAGATGGGGCCCGGTAGATATTCCTGTGGATCCAATCTCCGCCAGCTTCTCCCCCATCGCCACTGTCTGTCCCTTTTTGACCACAATTTTGCTGCAATGGGCGTAAAATGACTTGACTCCGTTTCCATGGTCCACCTGAAGATACAGGCCGTAGGAGTCGTTTTCCCCCGTGTACTCCACCTTGCCGCCGGCAAAGGCCGCAACCGCCTCTCCCTCCTGTCCGCCAATATCTACCCCGCCATGGAAAAGGGTCTTATCCAAAATAGGGTGCTCCCGGTATCCATATGTGGAGGTGAGCCGGCCCATTACTGGCGTGACTGTCTCCAGTCCACCCAGCGACAGCCGGTCCATGGTATAATTTTCAGGCAGCGCCTCGCCGCTGTAGTCGGAGTATGCGATTACCGTCCCCGCTGCCGGGACCGCAGGCGGCTCCTCGGGCGCGGCGGCGGGCTCCTCCGGCTGCGTCTCCTCCTGGGGCGGCGCCTCCGGCGGGGTAATGGCTTCCAAGTTGAACTGAGGGAGCGCGGCGTAGTGGGCGGTACGGCTCGCCTGGCTGGAGTCCTGGATGAGAAATTGAAGCTCCGCCGTCACCGATTCCTTTGGCATCGGCAGAGTAAATTGCACCTGCTCCCCCTTCTGCTCTTCCACCGGAGTCCCGCCCCCAAAGACCTCCACGCAGAAGGTCCCAAAATCGGCCAGCATGGTGTCCCCATCCGTCAGAGATTCGCCCAGTCCGGCCAAAGCGCCGCGAAAATCCAAGTCTGTGGTGATGAGGGTTAAGATGTCGTCCCGCAGCCGCTCCAAGCGCCCCGGAAAAACTCCCTTTCCCAGAAAAATAGTCAGAAACAGCACCAGGCACACCGCCAGCTGGATCAGCCGGGCCTGGGTCTGACTCTGCGCCGCACCGCCCCGCCTGCTCTGCGGGGACGTGTTTCCATAATACCTGACATTCCTTCTGCGGCTCACCGTCTGCACACTCTGGCCATACATAGACGCCCCTCCCCTGTCCATTTTTGAATAGCTTATTCCTGATGTATTTGGAATATTACTCTTGACAGACGGCAAAAAAACATTTATACTTGATGAGCTAACCAATCCGGGCGTGGCGAAGCTTGGTATCGCGCTTGGTTCGGGTCCAAGAGACCGTGGGTTCAAATCCCGCCGCTCGGACCAAACCCCCGCTGAAATTTAATGATTTCAGCGGGGGTTTGCAATTTTTCTGTCATTTGAGCGGGCTGTCCATGTCGAGCTACTGCATCCTCAGCCCGTGGATTGCCTCACTCATCTGCTGGGCTGACCGGTCCAGCGCCTGCCGTTCCGCCGGGCCCAGGGGAATCTCCAATATCTTTTCCAGCCCGTCTCTCCCCAGGATGGCCGGTACGCTTAGCGCCACCTTCTCCATGCCATACTCCCCTTCCAGTACTGCGGAAACAGGCAGGACCGCGTGCTCATCCTTCACTATGCACTCGGCAATGCGCCCCACGGCCATAGCAATACCGTAGTAGGTGGCGCCCTTGCGCTTAATAATCTCGTTGGCGCTGTCCCGAATCTCCAGATACAGCCGCTCCATGTCGTCAGCGCGGAGGGTCTTCCCCCGAAGGCGGCAGAAATCGTCCAGGTCCAGGCCGGACACATTCGCCCCGCTCCACACGGCCAGCTCGCTGTCCCCATGCTCGCCAATGATAAACGCGTGGACGTTCCGGCTGTCCACGCCCAGCTCCTCCCCCAGCAACTGTTTCAGCCGGGCGGTATCCAGCACCGTCCCTGAGCCAATCACCCGGTGTCTGGGGTAGCCAGACAGCTCCCGCGCCGCGTAGGTCAGCACATCCACCGGGTTGGAGACGACCATGAGAATGCCCTGAAAGCTCCGGGCGGTGATCTCCTGTATGATGCTTTTCAGGATTGTGATGTTTCTTCCGATCAGCTCCAGCCGGGCCTCCCCCGGCTTTTGATTTGCCCCGGCGGTAATCACCACCAGCGAGCAGTCGGCCAGGTCGTCATAGGTCCCGGCGGCTAT
Source organism: Lawsonibacter sp. (assembly GCA_022794495.1). Taxonomy (GTDB): domain Bacteria; phylum Bacillota; class Clostridia; order Oscillospirales; family Oscillospiraceae; genus Lawsonibacter. The sequence continues at coordinate 5,930 of JAAWEX010000048.1, forward strand.
CTCCATCGCCGCGCCATAGGGCAGTCCGTCGCTCAGGTCCATGGCCTCCCCCTCCGCCTTGGCCTGGTTGGCGTCAAGCAGCACCAGCTTTGAAAACAGCCCCTGCTGCAAAAACCGAAAGGCAATCGACGAGCCCACAAATCCACATCCGATAATCGCCGCTTTTCTGTAATTCACCGCCACAAATATCCGCTCCTTTGCTCCATGATTTCTGACTCGGTTTTTAGTTGTGCCGGATTCCCGCAGGATTATACCGGCCGGAACAATTTCTTTCCGCCTTTTCCAAGCTGAGACTTGCATTGACCCAACATGTATGATATAGTTTATATGTTAAAGTGCGCCTGACGCACCAGCGAATGCAAAGGATGTATGTGCATGTATCACTGCTTTATACACTTTTATCTGGTTGGATTGGAGCGGGACGAATCCGAGGCATTGCAGGAGATGCCTGCCTTTGAGAATTTTGTCCACATGTTTACCGAGAGCGCTCAGCCGGACCTGTCTTTGGCAGCTCGGGCGGATGTCATCCTGGCCGACCTGCGCAAGTTGAACGGGGTTAATACTGTGCAAGCGCTGGTCCAGGCCAGGCGTCAGGATGCCCAGCTGATTTTGCTGGCTGAACAGGAGCAGCTTTCCCACCTGTCAGGCAGTCTGCCTGAGATCAGCGACATTTGGACCGTCCCGATGCCCCTGGAGACGCTGAGATTCCGCTTCCTTCGGTGGCAGCAGAGCTACCGCCAGAGCAGAGACCTGTGGCAGTCCAGACACTTTTTAGAGGCAACCATCAACAGTGTGCCCAACCTGGTCTGGTATAAAACGAAGGACGGCGTCCATGAAAAGGTAAACGACAGCTTCTGCAAGACGGTCAATAAGACCAAGCAGCAGGTAGAGGGTCAGCGCCACGCCTATATCTGGGATGTGGAGCAGGACGATCCCGCCTGCATCGAGTCCGAGCGGATCGTCATGGAGACGGAGCAGACTATAGTATCTGAGGAGACCGTCCTTACCGGCGAGGGCACCCGGCTGCTGACCACCTACAAGTCTCCCCTGTACGACCTGGACGGCAGTGTGATGGGCACTGTGGGCGTGGCCATCGACGTAACCCAGGAGCGGGCCTACGAGGCGGAAATTATCCAAAAAAATCAGACCCTGGAGCAGTTGTTCACCACCATGGACTGCGGTGTATTGACCCATACGCTGGACGGCTCCCGCATCCTTAATATCAACCGGGCCGCCCTGGATATTCTGGGCTATCAATCTCTGGAGGAGCTGGAGGAGGCAGGGTTTGATATGGTCGCTCGCTCCGTGCTGGAGACGGATAAAGAAAAGCTGCGCTCCTGCATTCAGTCGCTGACCAAGGTGGGCGACAGCATCAGCGTTGAATACCGGGTGCTCCACAAAAACGGAAACCTCCTCCACGTGATGGGCAATGTCCGGCTGGTAGAGGAAAAGGGCGAACCGGCTTATCAGCGGTTCCTTCTGGACTGCACAGTCCAGAAGCAGCGGGAGGAGGCGGAGCGTACAGAGCTTCAGCGGCGGCAAAATGAGCTGGTCCAGGCCTTAAGTGTGGACTACAACCTGGTCTGTTTCTGCGATTTAGACACCGGCGCCGGCGGCCCCCTCCGCACACACGACTGCCCATTCGGCGTTCTGGACGAAATCTTCAGCAGCGGCCAGCCTCTCGCGGACTGCCTGGACCAATACATAGAGCGCTGTGTCTACGCGGATGACCGCGAGGCGCTGCGGCAGGCCCTCGCCCGCGAGGAGCTGGCCAAGGCCCTGAGCAATAAAACCCTCTATACCCTCAACTACCGCACCCAATGCGGCGAGGAGATCAGGTATTTCCAGCTTAAGGCTGTGCGTGCTGGGTCGTGGGACAACGGACTTGGGGTTGTGCTGGGCTTCCGCAGCGTGGATGAGGAAACCCGCCGGGAGATGGAGAAGCAGACCATCCTGGAGGACGCCCTGGCGCAGGCCAACCAGGCCAGCAAGGCCAAGAGCGTATTTCTGTCCAACATGTCCCACGATATCCGCACCCCAATGAACGCCATTGTCGGATTTACCACCCTGGCTATCACCCACATCGACCAGCGGGAGCAGGTGGACGGCTATCTGAAAAAAATCCTCACCTCCAGCAACCACCTGGTCAGTCTGATTAACGACGTGCTGGATATGAGCCGCATTGAAAGCGGCAAAATGCACCTGGACGAAGCGCTGTGCAGCCTGCCCGACATCCTCCACGGCCTGCGCAGCATCGTGCAGGCAGACATTCGCTCTAAACAGCTGGACTTCTACATTGACACAGTGGATGTGCTGGACGAGGAGGTCTACTGCGACAAGCTGCGGCTGAATCAAGTGCTGCTCAACCTGCTGAGCAACGCCATCAAATACACCGGCGCCGGCGGTATTGTCAGTATGCGCATCATCGAAAAAGCCGGCGCTCCCGCAGGCTGCGCCAGCTACGAGTTCTGCGTGAAGGACACCGGCATCGGTATGAGCGAGGAATTTGTCTCCCGCATCTTTGAACCCTTCGAGCGGGAGCGAAACTCCACAATCAGCGGAATCCAGGGCACCGGCCTGGGCATGGCCATCACGAAGAACATCGTTGACATGATGAACGGTTCTATCAAGGTCCACAGTGAACAGGGCGTGGGCACGGAGTTCACCGTCTCCTTTACCTTCCGCCTCCACGAGGGCCCCAAGGAGGTCCAGGCCATCCCGGAGCTGCACAACTGCCGTGCCCTGGTTGTGGACGACAACTTCAACACCTGCGACAGTGTGTCCTATATGCTCCAGCAGTTCGGACTGCGCGCGGAGTGGACCATGTCCGGCAAAGAGGCCGTTCTGCGCACCAGGCAGGCTGTCATGCGTAATGACAACTACAGCGTCTATATTATTGATTGGCTGATGCCGGACATGAACGGCATTGAGGTGGCCCGGCGAATCCGGCTTGAGGCCGGAGAGGACGTCCCCATCATTATTCTCACCGCCTACGACCTGTCCGACATTGAGGACGAGGCCATCCAGGCCGGCGTAACCGCCTTTTGCAGCAAGCCCCTGTTTATGTCCGAGCTGCGCACCTGCCTGAAATCCGTTGTTGCCGCAGAGGTTAAGGAGCCCAGCGTCAGCCATACCAGACATATGAACCACACGGGGTCCATTCTGCTGGCAGAGGACAACGAGCTCAATCAGGAAATTGCCATGGCTATCCTCGGCGAAGCCGGCTTCCAGGTTGAGGTGGCCTCCAACGGCCAGATCGCTCTGGATATGCTGAAGGCTGCCCAGCCCAAGCACTATGACCTGGTGCTTATGGATGTACAGATGCCCATCATGGACGGCTACGAGGCCACCCGGGCTATCCGGGCCCTGGATGATCCCCAGCTTGCCAATATCCCCATCCTGGCCATGACCGCCAATGCCTTCGAGGAGGACCGCCGTGAGGCCCTGCGGTCCGGCATGAACGGGCATATCGCCAAACCTATCAGCATTGATACCCTGATGGAGACCTTGGACCAGGTAATGGGAGACAACACCATTTGACAATAAAAGGAGCGCCGGAAGATCCGGCGCTCCTTTTCTATGGATTTGATTACGGCTTACACCGCCCGCAGGGCTCATAGCCTTCTGCCACCGCCTGAATACGGGTTTCAAACTCCACCCGCTTGTCCTCCTGGATACTCTTGGCGGAAGCACAGTCAGGCAGGTGGAATTTTTTGCTGCCGGCGTTTCCGATATATGCCTGTAAAGTAGAATTATCTGTGGGATTTGTGGCGGTGCCGGCCTCCTTTTCGGTGGTAAACGTGACCGTCTTTCCGTCGCTCTTGGCAATAATGTGGCCCTGCATATCGGTGCGGTAGACTTCCGTTCCCGCATCCCGAAAGCGGCTGAGCACTTCATCAGAGGGATGGCCGTAGCTGTTCCCTTCCCCCACCGAGATGACGGTATACTGAGGCATAACCGCCCGGAGGAACTGGTAGCTGGTGGAGGTGTCGCTGCCGTGGTGGCCCGCCTTCAACACCGTGGCCCTCACGTCCGCCCCAGAGTCCAGCAGGTCTCGCTCCGCCCCGGTCTCCATGTCCCCTGTGAAGAGGAACGAGGTCTCCCCATAGTCAATGCGCAGGACGATAGAGGTGTCGTTGGTATCGTCATATTCCTTTACCGGCCCCAATATCTCCACCTGGGCAGAGCCAAGAGAGAATTTGTCGCCCGGCGCAGGGACTGTCAAGGATTTTCCCTGTTCACCAAGATACTTTACCATATTTTGAAATACCTTGGAGCTGTACTCCGTTACAGGACAGAAGGCGGTATCCACCGCGGCGTAGTTCAGCGCGCCGGACAGCCCCCCAATGTGGTCCTCGTGGGCATGGCTGGCCACCATATAGTCCAGATGCCGGGCCCCATGGCGCTCCAGATAGGCGTACACCAGGTCGGAGTCCTCGGCGTTGCCGCCGTCAATCAGCATATAGTGTCCGTCGCAGATGACCAGGGCGGCGTCCGCCTGGCCCACGTCGATAAAGTGGATCTGAAAGCTGCCGCCCTCTTCTACCGGCTGGACAGCCCGCTCCTGCCGGCTGAACAGAACGTAGGCCAGCGACAGGGTGAACATGATCACCAGAAACGGCAGAACCCAGCTGCTGCGTCGATTTCTCCTTGCTCGACTCATATTTACTCCTCCAATTCTTCCGGCAGAGGCCGGCGGCGGTGCTCCACGGGCCCCCAGGCGGGCAGGGGCAGCCGCTGCATCGCTCCAAAGGCCCGGGCCTTCAGGCCGGGATAACGGCCCTGGAGCTCATAGAGCAGCTCCTTGATCTCCTGGCGCTTGGTGTTCCCGTCGGCGGGACAGGTGCTGTGGATCACTGGCAGGTCCAGCCGCTGAGCGGTGTGGCGGATCAGGTTCTCCCCGCAGTAGAGCAGGGGGCGAATCTGGGTGATCCCCGTCCGGTCCAGATAGGTAACGGGCTGGAAGCAGGACAGCCGTCCCTCGAAAATCAGGGACATAAAGAAGGTCTCCACCGCGTCGTCGTAGTGGTGGCCCAGGGCGATTTTAGAAATCCCCCGCTCCTGCAAGGCGGCGTGGAGGGCCCCACGACGCATCTTGGAGCACAGAGAACAGGGGTTTTTCTCCTCCCGGACGTTGAAAATGGTCCAGCGTATCATGCTGGGAACTACCGTGTAAGGCACATCCAGCTTCTGACACAGCTGGGCCACAGGCTGAAAGTCGTTCCCCTGTTCAGGGTCAGACGTGCCCAGGTCCAGGGTGATGGCCTCCAATGTAAAGGGGATGGGGTAAAACTCTCGCAGCTTGGCCAGGGCCATCAGCAGCATCAGGGAGTCCTTCCCCCCTGACACCCCTACTGCGATCCGGTCGCCGGGGCCGATCATATTGTAGTCCTCCACACAGCGGCGGGTAAGAGAGAGAATCTTTTTCATGGGCCTTTCCCCTTTCCGCTGGTATTCTACCATAAAACGCCTGCTTTCTGCAAGTAGAAAAACAAAATCAAAAGTTAGATATCAGGAGTATAAAGAAGAAAACAAGAGAAAACAGGAGATATAAAAGTATTTCTTAAAATTTCTTCAAAAAACCGTTGACACCCGGCCGCCCCGTGTACTATAATACAACACGCTCCGCTTGTACAGCAGGGCAAAATGTTTGTCACAGAGCATTTTTCACATAAATGTAAAGGAAATTGGAGGTTACACCTATGTCCACGTTCATGGCCAAAACGGGCAGCATGGAGCGGAAATGGTATGTCATTGACGCTGCCGGCAAGCCCATGGGCAAAACCGCTGTCATCGCCGCCGACCTGCTGCGGGGCAAGCGCAAGCCCGAGTTCACTCCCAACGCCGACTGCGGCGACTTTGTCATCATCATCAACGCCGAGAAGGCGGTGCTCACCGGCAAGAAGCTGGATCAGAAGTATTACCGCACCCACTCCGGCTGGGTGGGCGGCCTGAAGGAGACCAAGTACCGCACCCTGATGCAGACCAAACCCGAGCTGGCCATGCAGCTGGCTGTGAAGGGTATGATGCCTAAGAACAGCCTGTCCCGCAGCTCCATGACTCGCCTGCACATCTACCGCGGCGGCGAGCACGAGCACGCCGCCCAGAAGCCCCAGCCCTGGGACGCCGAGTAAGGAGGATTTAGAGTATGTATAAGAGCAAGAAGCCTTATTTTTATGGCACCGGCCGTCGGAAGTCCTCCGTGGCCCGCGTCCATCTGTTTGAGAATGGCACCGGCACAATCACCATCAACGGCCGGGACATCGACGACTATTTCGGTCTGGAGACCCTGAAGCTCATCGTCCGTCAGCCCCTGGTCACCACCGAGCAGGTTGGAAAGGTGGACGTGGTCGCTACCGTCACTGGCGGCGGCGTCACCGGCCAGGCCGGCGCCATCCGCCACGGCATCGCCCGTGCCCTGCTGCTGGCCAACGCGGAGTTCCGCCCCGCCCTGAAGGCCGCCGGCTTCCTCACCCGCGATCCTCGTATGAAGGAGCGCAAGAAGTACGGCCTCAA
>JAAWEX010000049.1 GCA_022794495.1 Lawsonibacter sp.
TGAGGCGCCGCCCTTGCGGGCGCTGTCAGTCTGTTTCAGAATGTCGTCAAAATTTTTCGCGTGCCAGCTCCCGTCGGACCGCTGGGTCAGGTTCAGCTTTGTTTGGACCGGTTTGCCGCCGCGATACGCTACGGCTGTTAAAGTAATGTCCATAGGTTTGCACTCCTACGCAAATCGACTTCCTTATCTGAATTTCGATATCCCTATCAAATCATATATCGGACTGGAGCTGGAAAAGATAACCGCCGGTACACAAGTCGGCCGCTTCTTTGGACGGCACAAAGATTTTAAGGGAATATTTTCAAAATAGGGCTTTTCTTTTTGTATATTCATGTATATAATACTCTGGAGAGCTTATGGACTAGATTAGGAGGCTGTACTTATGACAAGAAGCAGCGCAAGGGAGATTGCCATACACATCATTTTCTCGCTGGGGTTTGACACCCGCAGCGCCCGAGAGGTGCTGGACGCGGAGCTGACCCACGAGCGGTTCCAGGAGCTGGGGGAGGAGCTGCCCCTCTACGCCCAGTTCCCCAATGAGAAGCAAGAGCGGTACATACGGGAGCTGGTCCAGGGGGTGTTCGCCCACGGGCCGGAGCTGGACGACTGCATCAGCCGCTACTCGGTGGGCTGGTCCTTCGCCCGCATTCCCCGTATGGCGGCGGCCATTATGCGCACCGCCATGTACGAGGTGCTCTATATGTCTGATATCCCCAATGCCGCCGCCATTAACGAGGCGGTGGAGATTGCGAAAAAGTACGAGCCGGCAGAGGTGGTGTCCTTTGTCAACGGTATTTTGGGCACCTTCGTCCGGGCGGAGTTTGAAGACGCCCCGCCCAAGCCGGAGAAAAAGCACCCGGAGGAGGAGACATGATGCCGGTTCTGGGGCTGGACACCAGCAACTACACCACCTCCGCCGCCCTCTTTGACGGGCAGACGGGGGAGAATGCCGGCCGGCTTTTGGACGTGCGGCCGGGCGAGCTGGGCCTGCGGCAGAGCGACGCGCTGTTTCAGCATGTAAAGCGTCTGCCTGCGCTGCTGGAGGGCCTGCTGAAGGACCGCCGGGACATCCGTGCCGTAGGGGCCTCCACCCGTCCCAGGGCGGTGGAGGGCTCCTATATGCCCTGCTTTCTGGCGGGGGAGTCCCAAGGCAGGGGGATTGCCGCCGCCCTGAACGTCCCCTTTTTCTGCCATTCCCACCAGCAGGGGCACCTGGCCTCCGCCGCCTGGTCCGCCGGGCGGATGGACCTGCTGGACGCCCCATTCCTGGCCTGGCACCTGTCCGGCGGAACCACCGAGCTGCTGCTGGTGCGGCCGGAGGGCTGGACCGTCGCCGCTGAGATCATCGGAGGCACCAGCGACCTGTCCGCCGGTCAGCTCATTGACCGCACCGGCGTGCTGCTGGGGCTGCAATTCCCGGCGGGGAAGGCCCTGGATGAGATGTACGCCCAGGCGGATGCCTGCTATGAGCCGAGGGTTAAGCTGAGGGAGCTTACCTTCTCACTGTCCGGGATGGAAAATCAGGTAAAGGCCCTGGCGGCAGAGGGGGAGAAGCCGGCCAACATTGCCCGCTTTGCCATCGACGCCGTTTCCAACGTGGTGTGGCGGGCCACCCAGGAGGCCCAGAGGCGCTACCCCGGCCTGCCGGTGCTGTGCTCCGGCGGGGTGGCCTCCAACTCCCAGCTGCGGGCGGGACTGATCTCTCTCTGCGGCGCTTTGTTCGCGGAGCCCCGGTACTCCACCGACAACGCCATGGGGACAGCCATTCTCACCTGGCGGGCGCTGAAAGCGGGGGAGAGGCCGTGAGAGAGGACGCCATCCTGACCCCCAGCCAGGTGGGCCAGTATTTGAAGACCATGATGGACCGGGACGCCCTCCTGTCCCGGTTGCTGGTGCGGGGGGAGCTGTCTAACTACAAGATGTATCCCTCGGGCCACCACTACTTTACCCTGAAGGACGGGGAGGGGGCCCTGCGGTGCGTCATGTTCCGCAGCGACGCCCAGTCCCTCCGCTTTCAGCCGGAGAACGGGATGCAGGTGATTGCCGCCGGCCGGGTGACCGTCTTCCCCCGGGACGGACAATACCAGATGTACTGCGCTCGGCTCACCCCCGAGGGGGTGGGAGACCTGGCCCTGGCCTTTGAGCAGCTGAAAGAGCGGCTGGCCCGTGAGGGCCTCTTCGATCCTGCCCATAAAAAGGAAATTCCGGCTTTTCCCCACAGAATTGCCCTTATTACCTCTCCGGCCGGTGCGGCGGTGCGGGATATGATCCGCATCTTGAGAGCCCGATGGCCCCTGTCAGAGCTCAAGGTGATCCCGGTGCGGGTCCAGGGGGCGGAGGCCCCCCAGGAGATCGCCGCCGCCATCCAGTGGGCCAACTGGCATAATGTGGCTGACCTGATGATCACAGGCCGGGGGGGAGGTTCCATGGAGGACCTGTGGGCCTTCAACGAGGAGGTGGTGGCACGGGCCATTTACGCCTCAGAGATTCCCGTTATTTCCGCCGTGGGCCACGAGCCCGATGTGACAATAGCCGACTTCGTGGCCGACCTGCGGGCGTCCACCCCCTCCAACGCCGCTGAGCTGGCGGTGCCCGATCAGAACGAGGTCTACATGTCCCTCTTAGGGGGCAGAGACCGGCTGGAGAGGGCCATGTCCGTCCGGCTGGCCCAATACCGGCAGACTCTGAACCGTCTGTCCGCCAGCCAGCCTATGACAGAACCGGCTTCCTTTTTTCGGGAGAAACGGCTGCTGCTGGATTTCCAAAGCAGCCGCCTGGTTCACAGCCTGCGCCACGCTGCCGCAGAGCAGCGGGAGAAGCTGGGCAGGCTGTCCGCGGCGCTCCCCAATAGCGCAGCGCGCGCTGTCATGCAGCGCCGGGAGCGGCTCAATGCCCTGGCCGCCTCTCTGGACGCCATGAGCCCCCTGAAGGTGCTGAGCCGGGGCTATGCTATCGCCCGGCGAGAGGACGGCGCATCCATCGCTTCCGTTCAGGACGTTGTGCCTGGGGACAACTTAAAGCTTACCCTGTCGGATGGCAGCATAGACTGCCAGGTACTATAGAAAAGGAGAACACTGATGGCCGCAAAAAAGAAGCTGAATTTTGAGGGCTCCATGGCCCGGCTGGAAGAGATTGTGTCCCTGCTGGAGCGGGGGGACGCCCCCTTGGAGCAGGCTATGATCCTCTTTGAGGAGGGCGCCAAGCTGCTGCGGGAGTGTACCAGGCAGCTGGACGAGGCGGAGCAGAAGGTAAGTCTTCTCACTGCTGGAAAAGACGGAGAGATTGTGGAGGAGCCCTTCTCGGGCAGCAACTGACATGGAAAATACCTTTACAGAAAGAATGGCCAGGGATCAGGCCATGATCGAAGACTATTTGGGAGAGATATTCGCCTCAGAGGTCCATTACGCCGATTTGCAGGAATCCATGAAGTATTCCCTTTTAGCAGGGGGGAAGCGTATCCGTCCGATCCTCACTCTGGAAACCTGCCGCCTGTGCGGCGGGGACCCGGAGGCGGCGCTGCCCTTCGCCTGTGCTGTGGAGATGGTGCATACTTACTCCTTAATTCATGACGATCTGCCCGCCATGGATGACGACAACCTTCGCCGCGGCCGTCCCACGAACCATATTGTCTACGGGGAGTCCACCGCCATTCTGGCGGGAGACGCGCTCCTCACCGCCGCCTTTGGGCAGCTGGCCCAGGCCAAGCTGCCTGCCGGCCAGATCGTGGAGGCGGTGAAGTGTCTGTCCAGAGCCGCCGGCTCCGCCGGTATGGTGGGGGGGCAGGCCCTGGATATGGCTGGAGAGGGCCGGGCGCTGAACATAGAGGAACTGGAGCTGCTCCAGAGCCTGAAGACGGGGGCCCTCATCTCCGCCGCCGCTGTGCTGGGCTGTATCGCCGCCGGAGGGACCGTCCGGCAGCGGGAGCTGGTGTCCGTCTACGCCCAGGCGCTGGGCCGGGCCTTCCAGGTCCGGGACGACATGCTGGACATCACCAGCTCCCCGGAGGAGCTGGGCAAGCCGGTGGGCTCTGACCGGACGAACGAGAAAAGCACGTTTGCTGCCGCTTTGGGCCTGGATGGCTGCGCGGCTCTGGTGGAGGAGCTGACCCGCCAGGCGGTTGAGACCATTGAACATTTTGCGGAGCCTGAGTTCCACATTTGGCTGGCCCGATCTCTGGCGGCACGGAGAAATTAAGCCCAAGCTTGGGAGGAATCGCATTTTGACAACGCCCAATGTAAAAGCACAATATGAACCTGTCCTCTCCCGCCTGACCGACCAGGAGGGAGAGGCCTTGTGCGCCCGACTGCGCCGGGAGCTGGTGGAGGATGTGTCCAAAACCGGAGGACATTTGGCCTCTAACCTGGGAGCGGTGGAGCTGACAGTGGCTCTACACCGGGTGTTCGACACGTCGGTGGACCGGCTGGTCTTTGACGTGGGGCATCAGTGCTATGCCCACAAGCTGCTCACCGGCCGGCGGGAGGAGATGTCCACCCTGCGGCAGTACGGAGGGCTGGCCGGCTTTCCAAAGCCCAGCGAGAGTGTTCACGACGCTTTTATTGCCGGTCACGCCTCCAACTCGGTGGCGGTAGCCCTAGGTATGGCCCGGGCCAGAGACATGCTGGGTGAGGACTATAAGGTGATCGCCCTGCTCGGTGACGGCGCTCTGACCGGCGGGCTGGCCTACGAGGGACTTTCAAACGCCGGGGAGTGCGGCCGGCAGATCCTGGTCATCCTCAACGACAACGGCATGTCCATTACCCCCAACGTGGGCGGTGTGGCGGAGCATTTGGCAAAGCAGCGGCTGAAGCCTCAGTATCTCACCTTTAAAAAGCACTACCGCAGAATCATGAACGCCTCCGCCCCCGGCCGGGCAGTCTATCGGGTGACCCACCGGCTGAAGCAGGCGCTGAAGCAGGCTGTGCTGCCCTGCAGCATGTTTGAGGACATGGGCTTTCGCTACCTGGGTCCGGTGAATGGGCACAACCTGTCTTTTCTGACTAAAATTCTGCGGTATGCCAAGGATATGGACGAGCCTGTCCTGCTCCACGTAAAGACTGTAAAGGGGAAAGGCTTTCTCCCTGCGGAGGAAAATCCGGACGCCTTCCATGGCGTCTCTCCCTTCGACCCTCTGACCGGAAAGGCGAACAAGGAGGGGGGCGACAGCTTTTCCACCGTCTTTGGCCGGACGCTGGTCCGGCTGGCCGGCCAGGACCGGCGGGTGTGCGCCATCACCGCCGCCATGACCGGTGGCACCGGATTGGAAAAATTTTCCCAGATATTCCCTGACCGCTTTTTCGACGTAGGCATCGCCGAAGGCTGTGCCGCCTCCATGGCGGCGGGTATGGCCAAACAGGGGGCTATCCCCGTGTTTGCGGTGTACTCCACCTTTTTGCAGCGCTCCTACGACATGCTCCTCCATGACGCCGCCATTGACAACCTCCATGTGGTCCTCTGTGTGGACCGGGCAGGACTGGTAGGAGATGACGGCGAGACGCACCACGGCATTTTTGATGCGGCCTACCTGGATACCATCCCGAATATGACAGTGCTGGCCCCTGCCAGCTTCGCGGAGCTGGAGGTCATGCTGGAGCGGGCCTTGTTCCGGATGGGCGGCCCGGTGGCGGTGCGCTACCCCAGGGGGGGCGAGGGCAGACGGTATCTGGGCACCGGCGGCGAGGGACCGGCGTCGGTCCTCCGCCAGGGGGGCGATGTCACTCTGGTAAGCTACGGCACGGAGATCAACGATGTGCTGGAGGCCTCAGAGCTGCTGGAGTCCCAGGGCATCCAAGCTGAAATTGTAAAGCTGAATCAGCTTACACCCCTTGTGCCAGAGCTGGTAGAGCAGTCTGTCCGCAAAACGGGGGCGCTGGTGGTGGTGGAGGAGCAGGGCGCCCGGGGCTGCGTGGGCCAGCGGCTGGCCGCGAGCCTGGCGCTGGCTGGACTGGCGCCTAAAACAGTCCTCCTCAACTGCGGAGATGGATTTGTACCCCACGGAGCCGCCCCTCTGCTGAAACGTGATCTATCCTTGGATGGGGCAGGGGTCGCAAAAAAAGTGATGGAGGTGTTGGGCCGTGGCTAAAAAGCGTCTAGATACCTCCTTGGTAGAGAGAGGGTTGGTGGAGAGCCGGCAGAAGGCTCAGGCCCTCATCATGGCGGGCGAGGTCTATATTAACGGCCAGAAGCAGCTAAAGGCGGGGGCCTCTGTGGCAGAGGGCGACAGTCTGGAAATTCGCTCCAAAAATCCCCTGCGCTATGTGAGCCGGGGCGGGCTGAAGCTGGAGAAGGCCGTGGCCCTGTGGCCCATTGACCTGCGGGAGAAGGTCTGCGCCGACATCGGCGCCTCCACCGGCGGGTTTACCGACTGTATGCTTCAAAATGGGGCGAAGCTGGTGTATGCCGTGGATGCGGGGTACAACCAGCTGGCCTGGAAGCTGCGCACCCACCCCCAGGTGGTATGCATGGAGCGGACCAACGCCCGGTATCTGACCCAGGAACACATCCCGGAGCCGCTGGATTTCTTCTCTGTTGACGTCTCCTTCATCTCTCTGCACTTGATTTTGCCCGCCCTGCGGCCTCTGATCAGGGAAGGCGGACAGGCTGTCTGTCTGGTGAAGCCTCAGTTTGAGGCGGGGAAGGAGAAGGTTGGAAAAAAGGGGGTTGTCCGGGACCCAGCCGTCCATCTGGAGGTGCTGGAGCACTTTTTAGACCACGCCGCCCAGGCCGGATTTACTGTAAAGGATATCACCTTTTCACCCATTCGGGGCCCAGAGGGCAACATCGAGTACCTGGGCTATCTCCAGGCCGGGGAGGGCCCCGCCTACGAGGGGGATCTGAGGGCGCTGGTGGAACAGTCCCACAGTGCTTGCAAGGAGGAGACGCCATGAAAATTGTGCTCAGCTCCAACCCATACCGGGATAAGGGGCTTCGGGTGGCGCTGGAGGCCCGGAGAATTTTAGAGCACGCCGGAGCGCAGACCGTCTTATGTCTGCCCTTCCAGCCCAAAAAGGGGGACAGGCTGGACCTGCCTCGACAGACAGCGCTGTCTCTGTTAGAAAAGGAGCTGCCCTCTGCGGACCTGCTGATCTGTTTTGGCGGGGATGGGACCATTCTCCACGCCGCACGGGACGCCACTCTCCACAATGTGCCGATTTTGGGGGTGAACACAGGCAGCGTTGGATTTATGGCGGAGCTGGAGCGTAGCGAGCTGTCCCTGCTGGCGCCCCTGGCCCACAGGATGTACACCCTGGAGGAGCGGATGATGCTGGACGTCAAGGTTCTCCGTGGGGATAAGGTAATCTGCCAGGATGCCGCCCTCAACGACGCGGTAATCTCCAAAGGTTCCATGGCCCGTGTGGCCGAGATGGAAGTGCTGGCAGACCGCGTAAAGGTATCTTCCATTACAGGTGACGGCGTGATTGTCGCCACCCCCACCGGGTCCACCGCTTACTCCATGTCGGCCGGAGGACCGATTGTGGAGCCCACCTCCAAGGGGATCATCGTCACCCCGGTCTGCGCCCACCAGCTGACTGCCAGGGCCATGGTGCTGGCCCCGGAGCGGATTGTCACAGTTCAGCTCCCCAGAGGGAACCGCAAGTATTTATACTTGTCAATAGACGGGGGCAAGGCGGTGCGCCTGTCGGGGGGGGACCGGGTCGAAATCTGCCGGTCTGAACGGTCCACCCAGCTGGTCCGTCTGGCTGACCGCAGCTTTTATCAGGTGATTAATCAGAAGCTGGGAGGGCTGAGCTCATGAAAAATATCCGTCAGAGCGAAATTTTAAAAATTATCCAGTCCAGAGATATTGATACCCAGGAGCAGCTGCTGGAGGAGCTGCGTGCCCGCGGCTTCACGACCACCCAGGCCACCATTTCCCGGGACATTAAGGAGCTGCGTCTGGTGAAGGAGCTCAGCGGCTCCGGCAGCTACCGCTACACCCTGTCCGACCGGAAGCTGTCCTCCGCCTCTGACACTCGGCTGCGGAATATTTTTAAGGAGGGGGTCATCTCGGTGGATGTAGCCCAAAACATTGTGGTGGTCCGCACCATGCCCGGCCTGGCCTCTGCCGCCTGCTCCGCCTTGGACAATATGGAGATTGAGGGGATGGTGGGCACCCTGGCCGGAGACGACACCGGGATCCTTATCATGCATGACAACAGCCTTGCTCAGCAGTTCAGCAGCGAGGTCCACAAGCTGCTTCGGTAACAGGGGGGAATCAACGTGCTTTCACTGCTGCATATTGAGAACATTGCGATCATTGAGTCGGTAGACATCCAGTTCGGCGGGGGCTTTAACGTTCTCACTGGCGAAACTGGTGCGGGTAAATCCATCGTCATTGACGCCATCAGCGCCGTGTTGGGAGAGCGGACCAGCCGGGAGCTGATCCGCACCGGGGCCAAATCCGCCCTTGTCACTGCCGTTTTTACCAACCTGCCCCAACTGCCTTGGCTGGATGACAACGGATTGGGGCCGCAGGAGGAGGAGCTGCTGCTCCAGCGGGAAATTCGAGGGGACGGAAAGAACCTGTGCCGGGTCAACGGCCGGCCGGTGACGGTGGCGCAGCTGAGGGAGCTGGGCCGCCAGCTGCTGAACATCCATGGCCAGCACGACGGGCAGCTTCTGCTGGACCCGGAGTGCCACCTGGGGTATTTGGACAGCTTCAGCAAGACAGCCCCCCTGCTGGAGGACTACCAGACCGCATACCGCTCCCTGGCCGGCCTGCGCAGACAGATTGCCTCTCTGGAGATGGACGAGGCGGAGCGCTCCCGCCGGGTGGACACCCTGGAGTATCAGATCAGAGAGCTGGAGCGGGCCGAGCTGCGCCCCGGCGAGGATGAGGAGCTGGACGCCCGGAAAACCTTGCTGCGCAGCGCAGGAAAGCTGATGGAAGCCATTCATGAGGCACAGTTTGCGCTGTCCGGCGGGGAAGACAGCCGCGGGGCCTGCGACCTGATCGGCGAGGCGGAAGGGGCCGTACGTTCGGTGGCCCGGCTGGGCCATCAGATGGAGGAACTGGGAGAAAAGCTCACCAACCTGCGGTACGCCGCCGACGATGCGGCAGAGGTGCTGCGGGACTTTGCCGATGAGTTCGACTTCTCTCCGGAGGAGCTGGACCGGCTGGAGAGCCGGCTGGATGTGATCTATCGCCTTAAAAAGAAATACGGCCCAACAGTGTCCGATATGCTGGACTATCTGGAGAGATGCAGAGCGGAGCTGGAGCAGATTCAGGATGCCGACGACACCATCCAGCGGCTGGAGAAGGAGCTGGAGAAGGCCCGGAAAGAGACCAAAAAGCGGGGAGAGGCGCTGTCCAAGGCCCGGAAGAAGGGGGCGGAGCAGCTCCAGAAGCGGGTGCAGGAGGAGCTGCGCCAGCTGGATATGCCCAAGGTGCAGTTTGTCACCGAGTTTGCCCCCAGCCCCGGCCAGGACAGCATGGATGACACCGGGATGGACCAGGTGCAGTTCCTCATGTCCGCCAACCTGGGCGAGGCCCTCAAGCCCATCCAGAAGGTGGCCTCCGGAGGTGAGCTGGCCCGGATCATGCTGGCCCTGAAAAATGTGCTAGCCGAGGATGACGGTGTTGGCAGCCTGGTGTTTGACGAGGTGGACACCGGCGTCTCCGGCCGGGCGGCCCAGAAGGTGGCGGAAAAGATGGCCGATGTGGCCGGTTGCAAGCAGGTGCTGTGCGTGACCCACCTGCCTCAGATCGCCGCCATGGCCGACGTCCACTTTATGGTGGAGAAGGGGGAGGAGAAGGGCCGCACCTACACCAAAGTGGCCTGGCTGGAGCGCCAGGACAGGGTGGAGGAGCTGGCCCGCCTCATTGGAGGCGCCTCCGTCACCGACGTTCTGCGCAGGAGCGCGGAGGAGCTGCTGGACCAGGCCGAGGCCTACCATAAGAAATGAAAACGGGGCGCACAGCTTGGCTGTGCGCCCCGAAATCATGCCGTTATTTGGGAATTTCCATAAATTTCATGACCTGACCGTAGAGAATAAAGGCCATGGCCAGGGGGACGATGAACTTAGTACAGAAGTTGAAGAATCCGTACAGGCCATTGCTCATTTTATAGCCCTCCAGCTCCACCTCGTCCCGAACCAGCTTGGGACCCGCGGACCAGCCGATCCAGATGGACATGAGCAGTGCGCCCAGAGGCATGGCCACGCCCTCAGAGATGAAGTCCATAAAGTCCAGCCAGCTGCTGCCCAGGTTGCGGCCGGTCTCGTGGAAGGGAATCCACAGACCGTTGGAGCCCAAGCCGTCGGCGGCCACCAGGGCGGCCTCGGCGAAGATGACCAGGCAGATGATGGTAACCAGCTTCTTCCGGTCGGGGGTGCGGCCCTTCAAGGCGACACGGTCAGACAGGAAGGTGGCCAGCACCTCCAGCAGGGCGATGGTGGAGGTAATGGCGGCCAGGATGACCAGCATGTAGAACAGCACGCCGAAGATAGGGCCGGTGGGGCCCATGGCGTTGAACACATCCTGAAGGGTGATGAACAGCAGCTTGGGGCCCTGCTTCTCCGCGCCGGCTCCGCCCAGGGCGAAGGCGGCGGGCAGAACGGCCATGCCGGCCAGGATGGCCACAATGGTGTCAGAGATGATAATAATCAGGGAATTTTTCACCAGGCTCTCCTTCTTGCTCAGGTAGGAGCCGTAGGTGACGGTGATGCCCATAGCCAGGGACAGGGAGAAGAACATTTGTCCTCCGGCCGCAGAGAGGACCTCCAGGAAGCCGTTCAGGCTGGTCAGAGGGGTGAGGTCGGGGGCAAACATAAACGTCAGACCCGAGCCGGCTCCGGGCAGGGTGACCGCCCGGACAATGACAATGACCAGCATGATAAACAGAGCGGGCATACCGATCTTGTTGAACTTCTCAATGCCGTCCTTGATGCCGCCCCGGATAATGAGAAAGCAGATGAAAATGAAAAGAAAGGTAAAGGCCACGGAGCCGAACTGGTTAGTGAGCATGGAGCCGAAGGTGTCGCCGCCGGACATGCCTGCCATAGCCGCCACGCCGAAGGCCAGGTCGGCCAGGTTCAGGGACATATACTCCATGCAGTAGGCGCCCAGAACGGTGTAAAAGCTCAAAATCAGGAAGGGGGAGAGCATGGCCAAGAAGCCCAGAAGGGTGCCCATTTTGCTGCCCACCTGCTGGTAGCTCACCAGCACGCTCCGGCCTGCCCGCCGGCCGATGGACAGCTCGCACAGCATAATGCTGAAGCCCACCGTGGCGGCAAGAATCAGATAGATGACTAGGAAGGCGAAGCCGCCGTTGTCGCCCATTTTATAGGGGAAGGCCCAGATGTTGCCCAGACCCACCGCAGAACCCACGGCGGCCATGAGGAAGCCCAGGTTGCTGCCCCATTCTCCTCTGTGATGATGTTCCATAAATTCCTCCTGTTAACAGTTTATTCACACTGAAATGCCAGTTAAACGCCATTTTACCAGAAATATCTTTCTCCGTCAACGGTGAAACTGATAAAAACAGGCCAATAAAGCGTGGATTTGTGAGGAAAAAGCCGAGAAAAGAGAGAAAAACCGAAGTGCCCATTGCGCTTTTTCCAGAGTTTAGTATAATAGAATCCGCAGAAACTATACTGATTTCAACAGAAAGGGAGCGTTCACATGGATTACGCAAAAGAAAGTCTGCGCCTGCATGGCGAATGGAAGGGTAAGATTGAAGTAGTGGCCACCGTGCCCGCCAACGACAGGGAGTCTCTGTCCCTGGCCTACACCCCCGGGGTGGCCCAGCCCTGTCTAGCCATCCAGGAGGACCTTACCAAAAGCTATGAGCTCACCCGGCGGCACAACCTGGTGGCCGTTATCACCGACGGCTCCGCCGTCCTGGGCCTGGGGGACATCGGTCCCGAGGCCGGGATGCCGGTGATGGAGGGCAAGTGCGTGCTGTTCAAGACCTTCGGCGGGGTGGATGCCTTCCCTCTGTGCGTCAAGACCAAGGATGTGGACGAGTTCGTTCGGACAGTGTACAACATCTCCGGCTCCTTCGGGGGCATCAATCTGGAGGACATCGCCGCCCCGCGGTGCTTCGAGATCGAGCGGAAGCTGAAGGAGCTGTGCGACATCCCGGTCTTCCATGACGACCAGCACGGCACCGCCATCATCGCCCTGGCCGGGCTGACCAACGCCCTGCGGGTGGTGGGGAAGCGGAAGGAGGAGGTCCGGGTG
>JAAWEX010000205.1 GCA_022794495.1 Lawsonibacter sp.
AGATCTCAAATTTGAATCCGACCAACTATGTCACCTACAACGTGACAGACGAGGAGCTGGCCACCTACGGCCTGGATACACCGGAGCTGACGGTCACTGTGGAGTATACGCCAAAGGTCGAGGAAACGGCAGAAGTGTTTATTCTGCATATCAGCCGTGATCCAGAGGAGATCAAGAAACCGTCCGATGAGGATGACGGCGAGGATGAGACGGTCACGGCATATCTGCGGGCAGACCAGTCCCAGATCATCTACCAGCGGAAGCCGCAAAAAATTTTGGGGAAGCTCCTGCACTCCCTCCGGAATGTCTACACCAATGTAAAAAAGCAGTTCTCTCCGGCTTCCCTGGCAATGAAGCAGCCGCCCGGAAAAATAATTGATCGTCAGGCCGCTGCCTTCAGCCGTCCGCACCAGCCTGTGGAACAGGGCGAGGATTTTCATTTCCGCAGCTTCGCTTTTTTGAATCAGCTCGCTGCGTTCGATTTCAGAGCGCATTTTGTCCAGCTTAACCAGCCGCTCTTGTATGGCTTGAATTTTCTCCTTGGCCAGTATCGTACCACGCTCAATCAATTTGCCATAGTGAATCCGGCTGCCGCCGTCCATGCAATAATCCGTAAACTGCTTGAGGGGAATATCCAGATCAACACACAGCTGGATGGCGTCTACCACAGGGATTTGCTGCAAGCTGTAGTAGCGGTAGCCGCTGCTGGGGTCAACGTAGGCAGGGGCGCAGAATACCCAAAGAATCATAGTAACGAAGGGATTTGATGTGAACGCCAGTCTGCTTTGACAGAGCGCCGATGGACAACAGATTTTCTTTCTTCATGGTAGAAACTCTCCTAGTATAGGATGGTTTCATTCTATCATCATCTAAAAACCTTGTCAAACAAGAAGCCCTGCGAAAAGGCGCGGGGGAGGAGGTAATCAAATGCACAACCCAAAGCTTCGAACTGTGGCCCGGTATGTGATCCCGGCGATATGCAGCAATGTCTGCTTCTTCCTGTTCACCATTGTTGACGCGATCTTTGTGGGCAGAGGGGTTGGGACAAACGCGCTGGGGGCAGTCAATTTGGTCAGTCCCGTCATACTGATGGTGGGCGCCAACGAAACCTTCCATCATTTTACGGTGGACTATTTGTTCTGGTACTCCATTTTTATCATCCCCTCGGGCCTGTCAATCGGATTGCAGAACTACTGCCGCAATGACAATGCGCCCGGCCTGGTGAGCCTGGTGGTCATTATCACAACGATATGCAATATTTTTGGCGACTGGCTGGTAATTTTTCCTTTTAATATGGGGACAAAGGGCGCGGCGATTGCCACAGGCGTTTCCCAGACCATCGGCTTTCTGATTCTCCTGACACGCTTTGCCCGCAAGCGTGGCAATCTCCGCTTTGGCAGGACGAAACTGAACGCCCGCATCTTCCGGGGCATTATTGTCCACGGCCTGCCGGAAGGAATCAGCCAACTGTCCAACCCTGTGATGACCCTCTGCATGAATTATGTGCTGATTCAAAGAATTGGCGATCTAGGCGTCAACGCGTTTTCCGTAATCGCCTACATAGCGTCCTTCTCCATCACTGCTTTCTTTGGCGCAAGTGAGGGCTTGCAGCCTCTGTTCGGCCAGAGCTACGGCGCAAAAAACGAGGCGGATTTGAAATATTACCTGAAAACCGGCCTGACCATCAGCGCCGTAGGGAGCGTCCTGATTACTGGCTTATCTATTTTGCTGGGAAAGCCAATTTGCGTATTGTTTGGCACGGATGCTGTGACAACGGAGTATATCATAAAGTATCTCCCCCAGTTTGCCGTAGGGTTTATTATCACGGCGGTCAATGTTATGATCTCGGCCTACTTATATTCCACGGAACGCTCCGCCTTGGCCACCGGCATCAATATTCTGCGGAGTCTTGTCATCAATTCCGCTGTGATCCTGATCCTGCCTCATATTTTTGGAGATGGGGCGATCTGGTTCTCGCTGCTCGTTTATGAGGCGATTGTGTTGGCGATTGCTTATGAATTATGCGGCGGTGCCTCAAACATTCTTTCCGTTCTCCTTATCCGGGGGGAGTGGATGCCATGCTGGAGGTTTTTTGTGACGTGTAAATCTCTTTTTGATCCGGCACAGGATTGCTTCTATGAAGCGAAACCATAGAGTGCCGAATATAAGCACAGACACCAGGAACAACAGAAACGCTCCAATTTCTCCCCAAGGCATCCCTGCCTCACTTTGTTGCGAACCGATTCATGAAGAAGTCGGTAAAAGCGGCCAGCTCATCCTCCTGTGACACATAAACATACAACGTTTCATCTTCCAGCCAGTCATAGGCATTGATGCCGATATACCCTTTTTTGTCCGGGTAAATGATAAAGGCGTCTGTAGGATATTTATTCCGGTAGGCCTTCAAAATTTCAGAACGGCGATAACAGGTCGGATCACCGCAGCCGGAAAGCTCAGGAACTGTAGGCACAACCACAATCGTTTGGCTGCTCTCATTCCAGCCGACAATCAAATTCCCGATTTTCGTTTTGCTGCCGTGAACAAACCCATAGTTGAACCGGCTCACATCCTCGGTATATCCAAAGATCAGCCTGTAATCGTCCCCATTCTCTACAACCTGGTTAAACAGCAGGCGCATTTTCTTCGCATTTGCGGCGCTCTTTTCCATGTCAATTTCGGGCCCCTTAAACAGCTTGCTAAAAAATCCCATAATCTTTTCCTCCATGATTTTTAATATTGACTCCATACAGAGCCATACATCACTTCAGGTTCCAAATGCTCCCAAAGCAACAAACAGATTCGTCGTGCATTCTCCTGTGGAGCTTGCTGTATTTCTTAAAATAAATTCAAATTTTCAAACTTGTTTTTATTTTAAGCGAAGTAATGTCCGCCTGAATGTAACGCCGAAACGTATATTCGGACGGACTTGCTTATTTCTGTTTTTCAGAGTGCCGGTGCCGTTTTTAATTTCTCCAGGGCATCCACCATTGCATTAAGCTGAAAATCCATCGTCTCCTCCGCCGCCTCGGGCACAAAGAAGGGGAGGGTATCCGGAATAGCCCTGCGTATAACCATTGCTGTCAGGCTTAAATTCGTAAACAGATTGATCTTTGCCGTATCTGCCTTAATCCCAAAGCTTTCTAAAATCGCTCCAAAAAGACAAAGCTGTTTCTTGCGGAACACCTGATAGCTTTCCTTTGAGAGGCTTTTGAACAGAAGCTGCTGTTCTTCGATCGTTAAAATTGCAATTCCATTTTTCTCCCCATGGCAGCAGGCATAAAGAAATTGCTTTACTGCATCACGCCAGCTTAAAGCAGGGTCAGCCATTAGTTTCTGTACATACTCAATGATTTTAGGCTGTTGCAGATACAGCGTTTCAACGACCAAGTCTTCTTTCGTTGAGAAAAACGAATAGAAGAATGTCCTGGAAATGCCAACTCTTTTATATATCTGCTCCACCGTGGTATGCTGTATGCCTTGTTTTGCCATCAGCTCAAGCCCAACTGTAATAAGCGCATTTCTGATGCGCTCTTTATCTTCCCCAGAATAAGCCACCTTTGGCACCCTGCCATCCCCTTTATGCGAAATAAAAACTAATTTGCAAATTTGACCTTATTTTAGCACACCCAAAGGGATAATGCAAGAGTGAAATGCTATAAGATTGATATTTTTAAGCAGACTGTATTTCCGGGACGTACGAAACGTCAAAATGCTTATTTTGGGAGTTTCCCCAAAACCGGCTTCTGGGGAGAAAAAGGGGAACAGGATTTGACAATCCTGCCCCCTTTTCTCTTCTTTTCTGGTTCCCAGAACCTTGAATCATCTTAAGCTCCAGCAAAGCGGAAGACTTTAACACTTACTTAAACTGTGGGGGCACACAGATTTTGGACGCTATCCTGACACGTCACCCCGCACCGGGATTATTTTGAAGGGCCGCCCTTCAGCTGAAACCTGCCTACCAGACTCTTCATAAGCTGTGACTGACTGGACAGCTCTTCGCTTGCCGCCGCGCTTTCCTCCGCGGTTGCCGAGTTTGTCTGTACAACACTGGAGATCTGGTCAATTCCCACAGTGAGCTGAGCGATGGAATCCGCCTGATCGCCGCTGACCTCCGAAATCTGTTCGATGATGCCGGCCATTTCATTCACGTCATTGACCGCTTGAATCAGAGACTGCGCTGTATCGTCCGCAATCTGCGTTCCGTTTTCGATTGCCTGCAAAGAATTTTCAATCAAAACAGCGATATTTTCGGAGGCCTCTGTGCTTTTGTTTGCCAGATTGCGGACTTCATCAGCTACTACGGCAAACCCTTTTCCAGCGGCGCCTGCGCGGGCTGCTTCTACAGCGGCGTTCAGGGCGAGAATATTGGTTTGGAACGCAATATCCTCAATGATCTTCATGATTTTGCGAATCTCACTGGAGCAGCTGCTGATATCCCCCATTGCATGTGTCATCTGCTGCATTTTTTCTTTACTCACATTCATCTTTACGCTGACACAGTCTGCCGCTTTGCTGGCCTGCCGCGCACTGTCTGCATTCTGACTTACCTTGCTGGAGATTTCATCAATCGTGGCAGCGAGTTCCTGTACAGAGCTGGCCTGCTCAGCCGCCCCCTGGGCAAGCGCCTGGGCGCTGTTCGATACTTGGTCCGCTCCGCCCGCGACCTGAGCGGAGCTTTGGCTGATTTGCAGCATTGTATCATTGAGCTTGTCTGCAATGCTCCGGAACGAGACAAGCAGAGGATAAAAGCCGCCTGTGTACGCTTCCTCGCAGGTCGAATCCACCGTAAAATCTCCCTCGGCCATCCTAGCAAGGAATTGACTCTCATCCGCAATAATAAGCTGAAGCTTGTGGATCAATCTGCCTACCTGAACGGCAAGAACTCCCAGCTCATCCTTCGAGGCATAGGATATCTTTACATCCAGATCCCCTTCCGCCATTTTTATGGCCGCATTCTCGATTTCAGAAATAGGGGTTTTGATCAGGCGTATAATCACAAAGGAGAAGAAGACGCCTATGAGGATGATGGCAATGACAACTGCTGCCATGGTCAAAACGGCGGTTCTGTAGAGAGAAGCGCTTTCCGCCGCTGCATCATCGCTTCCCTTTGTATTGTAGTCAATAATATCATCAAAAGCGCTGTTCAAAGAGCTGAAAAGCGCCTCGCATTCGCCGTCCAGAATCGCACGGGCACTCTCATAGCGGCCCTGTTTTGCGAAAGCTATCATTTCTTCTTCCGCCGCCTGATATTGTGTCCAGAGATTATTTGCGTTGTCATAGAAACTGCGCTCTTCCTCATCGATCATATCCCCATATGCGGCCAATAGGGCGTCCATGGTTTCGATTCCATCCTGGAGGTACTGATAGCTGGTCTCCTTTTTGTTATCAGCGTCTGCGGTAAGGTACCCCAGCTCATTCAGCCGGATATTAGAGATGGTAGCGCTCAGCTCCCTTGCTGCATCAATGCTGGGAAGCCAGCTTGTTGCAATGTCGCTTGTCATGTCGTTCATCCGGCCCATGAGGAAAAATGACATCCCGCTGATAATGAGCATTCCGAACAGCGCAACTCCTATGAGAATATAAAGCTTCAGTCTGATTTTTAAATTTTTTATGCAGTGAATCATCTTTGCAATCCCCTCTTATCCTTCATGATCCGCTGTTGACAGCGATAAAAATATATCGGAAGATTTTCTCTGTTTGATAAGTGGATTGATGAGAATATGATGGATACTTTCTTTTGAACAGCTGTAAAACTGCATCCTTTGGGACGCCGCGGTCTAAATCATCAAAGCAAGCAGCTTGCATCGCTTGCTCCGATTTTTCACGTTCAAAAACCAAAGCGGCACTCCGTGCATATCATATAAATGGCCGCCAAATATCGGAGGGCGCATTGCCTGCCGGCTGCTGCCCTCTTTTCCATTTCAGCGGCAGAACCTATTATCAACCTGCAGTCTGCCTTTGAAGCAGTATCACTCTGCTTTCAGGCACTGTTTTAAACGAACCCTTGCCGCCTAAAATCCTGTGGGCGGCAGAAAAGAAGGGAAGCGTTATGCAACAAATTCAATGGCACGATCGGTTTAATATTGGCGTGGAGATTGTTGACCAGGCACACCACAGGCTTTTTTCCATTGTTCAGAAAATCATGGATTTATATATTGAGCGGCACGAGGATAAATTTGCCTGTGTAGAGGGGATCAAATATTTTAAGGCCTACGCCCTCAAACATTTTGCCGAGGAAGAGGCCTATATGCTCCAAATTGGATACCCCGGCTATTCAGCCCATAAGAAGCACCATGACAGAATGAGGCAGGAAACGCTCCCGGCGCTGGAACGCCTGCTTTACGACTCGGATTTTTCCACTGAAGCGGTACAGCGCTTTATTGGCGTCTGTACCGGATGGCTGACCGGCCACATCATCATTGAAGACCGGGCTATTGTCGGCGGGCAGACCAATGAGCTGATTCCTATGCCGATGGACGATGAGCTGGCTGTGATTCATGCGCTGATTGTCTCTCCCCTGCAGAAAATACTGGGGTGTACTGTCCAGTTTATCGGCACGTTTTCTACAAAGGATGAAATATTAAATGCACAATACTACCAGCTGACCTACAGCGCCCCGCCCCAAAAACAGCTGCGGGTTATTTTGGTGATGGGAGAACCGCTGCTGCTCCGTGCGGCAGGCCTGATGTTTGGAATAGACTTTTACGAAAAAAATGAAATTGTCTGTTTTGCTCTACAGGAAATTGCCCAAAACCTGATTCAGCGCGCGGCCATCAGCTTTGGAGATCAGCCAGACGAATACCAGCTGGAGCATGGACAATTTTTAGACCATGCGCAGTTCAGCGAGATATTTAAGGCGCAGCCGCCCCAATACAGCCTGCTGTTCCATGTGGGACAGGAATGCTTCGCCCTCTGCATCGACCAAGCCTTAAAGCCTGACCCTCCAATCTCCTGAAAGCGTCTATGGTCACGGCCTTCTCTATGCGTCGGACAAACTGTACAATTCCACACCGCTAAACCGAATGAAACCGCCTATTTTGTGCCGGAGCAAAGTCAGCTTTGTTCCGGCACTTCACTTATAAAAAAGCGGCTGTTCGTTATGGAAAGCCGCCCGCTGAATTGAACGTGATCGTTTCTCAACTGCCCAAACAACGCACGGCGCGTCTGAGCTGTTTACCTATCTTTTCGATATCAACAGGGGGCATGTCCTAATGGCGCATTTTACCAAGCAGGGGGCGGGCCCTGGCCCGCCCCGCTTTTTTGGAAGCGCTTATCCGGACCGGAGCCCGGCCCCTGCATACAATCCTTTCATGGACACTCTCTCATACAGTTCAAGATTGCATTTTCATCCTACATGGGTTAAAATAGAGAACACTGCGCCCTGTTCCGATAGAGCGACATTACGCAAAGAGAGGTTCCCTATGAATCAGAAAGAAATCAGCGAGCTGCGCCGCCGGTGGCAGCCGGAGAAAAATGCCGTCAGCCATATTTACGGCTGCTTTGTCAACAGCAATAAGGAGATCGTTTCCGATTTGGACGAGTCCCTGGGTATCATGCCCGAGGAGGAGGCAGAGAAGTACCTGAATCTTCTGAAAAAGTCCCTGTCTGGGACGCTGGGCAAAAACCTGATCGACATTGTATTTTCCACCCAGCAGGTGATGGACAGTGAGGAGCATCAGCTGCTGTCTGCCCTGCGCTCCAGCGCCCTGAAGGACGGGCAGGTCCGAAGCAGCTTCTACCGAAAGGTAATCGACAGCCTGGATATGGGCGATTGCGGTTACCTCCTGCTGCTGGCCTGCGACTTCTACGACGTCCCCCGCAAAGGCAGGGACGATACCATCCAGGCTGACGGCTCCGAGGACGTGTTTACCTACATCCTCTGCTGTGTCTGTCCGGTAAAGCTTGGTAAGGCGGAGCTGCACTATTTCCCCGGCGACAACGAGTTCCACTACACTGCCGGCCAGGTGGTATCCGCCCCTGAGCTGGGCTTTCTGTTCCCCGCCTTTGACGACCGGGCGGCCAACATCTACAACGCCCTGTTTTACTCCCGGAAGGCGGACGAGATCCATCAGGAGTTTATCGACGCGGTTTTCCACACTGAGCCTCCCATGTCCGCCGCCGAGCAGCGGGAAGCGTTTCAGAGCGCTCTATCTGAGGCCTTGGAGGATACCTACAGCATGGAGGTGGCCCGTTCTATCCATGAGCGGCTGACAGACCAGATTGCCCAGCACAAGGAGCGCAAATCCCTGGAGCCGCTGGCCGCGACGGTGGGCGACATTGGTGCAATCCTCCAGGACTGCGGCGTCCCCCAGGAGCGGGTTGACGCCTTCCAGGCAAGCTGCGGGGAGAAATTTGGCGGGAACGCAGTGCTCAGTCCCATTAATCTGATCGACGCTGGCAAATTTGAGGTCAAGACTTCCCAGGTTACCGTATCCGTCAGCCCGGACCAAAGCTATCTGGTGGAAACCCGGACCATCGACGGCAAAAAATACCTCTTGATCCCCGCCGAAGAGGATGTGGAGATTAACGGTCAGACTGTAAAGCTTGAAGACAAGCAGTGACGCCGCCCAAGAAATGATATCTTGATATTGCGGGTGATGCGGCTCACAGACATAATATCAAGATTCTAGTTACATTTCCCTCTTTTCGCTAAGGAATTTCTTAAAGCTTTCCTGCGGGGATAGAAAAAGCGGCGGTTTCCGCAAACCGCCGCTTTCCAAAAATTAAGAGAGCTGTCTGACCGTGGTGTGTTGACGCCGGTAGGTATCGTTATCTTTTTGCTGCAGCTCGCTCTTCACCTGGGCCAGCTGCTGCTCCAGCGCCTTGATCTTGGCTTCATCGGTCTCGACATTGAGCCGCTGCTCCAACTCTTCTATTTTCTTTTTCAGCTTTTCGATCTCACGATCCACCTTGTCGCTATTGCCCTCCCAGACCTCGTTTGCGCCCTTTTTCCCCTCCGGACCCTTCGCGCCCTGGTCCGCCGGATTAGGTTCCTCGGCCTCGGGGGCGTCTGCATCGGGCTTCTTGGTATCCGGGTCGCCCGCCGGCTGTTTCGGCGCATCCGCCGCCTGTGACCCATCATCGAAATAGATCTTGGGCTGGCCGACCTCGTCCTTGCCCATCCAATAGCGGCCGGACGGCTCCCGGGGTTCCTCCGGGATGTATTCATCCATCACGGGCTTCGACTGGCGGTCTTGGGATTCTTCCTCGGGCTTTTGTACCTTGGACGCTCCCTGTACCTTCCCGGCTGTTGTCAAAGGCTGGACCGCACCGGTGTTCACACCAGAAATCGGCATCATATGTCATTCCTCCTTAAAATTTTTGTTTGGGGGCACCGCTTTTCTAAGTCTATCGGGCAAAGCGTGGTGATTCAAGGCTTTTGTCACGAAATGCTCTCTGGATGTTATGAAATGCTCTGAGTCAGGCTCAGGGGAGGAAAAGTTCTGCCTGGGCGGGCGGCGCCGCTCAGGCAGAAAAGCTTATCAAACTATGCTCACCAGCCCGGCCGGCAGGAGCATGACGGCCGGCACAGCATATTTCCGTGTGCGGCGCCAGAGATCACCCTTGATCTTCCGTCCCCGGATAGGGCAGTACCACTCCAGCAGAACGGAACCAGTGGCACTCATACTAAACAAGAAATCGGAGGTCTGCAATGAAAACAAGCGAAGAACTGCGCGCCAGCCTGCGTGCCATCGACCGCAGAAGCTATCCCGCCTATAAATCTCTGGCAGGAAGCTGGTCTTTTGGTAAATACATTTTGAATATCGAACACGTCCAGGGCGATCCCTTCGCCGCACCGTCCCAACTCAGTGTGACGGTGGACAGCCGGACAGCGGGTTTCCCTGCCGTCTGCTGGGAGACCTCCTGGAACCGCACCGCCTTGGAGGATTACCTGCTCCGGCGCTTTGGCCGCCAGGCGGGGCGGTTCTCCCGCCAGGCCAAGGGCTCCGGGAAGAGCGGGGTGCTGGCAGTGACCGTCCCCGGCCAGGAGGTGCTGGAGCGGACGGACTGTGAGGTGCGCTCCGGGCGCGTCACCCTGCGCTTTGAGGTGGAATTTCCTGCCAACGGGCGGACGATCAACGCCCAGGAGTTGGAGAAGATCCTGTTTGACTTCCTCCCCGTCTGCGTGGAGCAGGGTCTCCTGTACGCCAGCACACCGAAGGAGGAAGCTGCGAAAGTCATTGCCCTGGCGGAGGACCAGCACTTCATCCGGGAGGAGCTGGCCAAGCAGGGACTGGCGGCCTTCGTGGCAGACGGCTCCATTCTCCCCAGGGAGAGCGGGGTCTCGGACCGGCCCATGAAGGATGCGGTGCCCTTCCAGGCCCCAGACAATCTGGCGATGACTCTGGAACTGCCCCACCGGGGACCTGTCCGGGGCATGGGCATCCGCCGGGGGATCACCCTGATCGCCGGCGGGGGCTACCACGGCAAGTCCACCCTGCTGAAGGCGCTGGAGCGGGGCGTCTACGACCACATCGCCGGGGATGGCCGGGAGTATGTCATTACCGACGCCACCGCCACGAAGATCCGGGCGGAGGACGGCCGGAAGGTGACGGATACGGACATCTCCCTGTTCATCAACCATCTGCCCAGTGGCCGGGATACCGCCCGCTTCTCTACCTTGGATGCCAGCGGCAGCACCTCCCAGGCCGCCAACATCACTGAGGCCTTGGAGTCCGGAAGCCGGCTGCTGCTGATGGACGAGGACACCTCCGCCTCCAACTTCATGGTCCGGGACGAGCTGATGCAGGCGGTAATCGCCCGGGAGCAGGAACCTATCACTCCCTTCCTGGAACGGGCGCTGGACCTGTGGGAGAAAGCGGGGATATCCCTAATCCTGGTTGTGGGCAGCTGCGGCGCCTACTTCCATATTGCCAGCCAGGTCATCCAGATGGATGCCTACCACGCCAGGGACATCACCGCCCAAGCTAAGGCGGCACTGGTGGGCCGGCCTGTCCCCAGCCTGTCCGCACCGAGGTTTCATCTGCCCAGTGGCGGACGTGTCGTTGACTTGTCCGGCAATCACCAGACTCGGAAGAACTACCGCGGCGACGGCTGCCGGCAAGAGCGGCTGAAGGTCAAGCGGTTCGGGAAAACCACATTCTCCGTAGGTGACCGGGAGCTGGATCTGCGCTATGTGGAGCAGCTGGTGGATGCCGGGCAGACCCAGGCCCTGGCCTACATGGTGCGCTACGCCCGGGAGCATCTGGCGGGACAGTCTGTGGAAGAAATTTCAGCAGTGCTGCTGCGGCTGATGGAGTCAGAGGGCCTGGGGGCCGTCTGCGGCAATGCGGTTGTTCCCGCCGGCCTGACGCTGCCCCGGCTCCAGGAGATTTCTGCGTGCTTCAATCGGTACTGATACAGGCGGCAGCAAATTTCACGTTGAAAACCATGCAATCGCTGGCAGGTATTTTCTGCCAATTAATACGTTCATGCAGCAAAGCCCTTTTTCAGCGACAATATTTATAGTTACGCAACAACCGGTCACACCGGAGACACCCCTTTTCGCTCTGGGCCAAAACCCGTTCAAAAGGAATCTGTAGTACCAAAGCATCGTCTTGCGCCTGTACGGTGACGGGACCTTTGTGGTCTAAGCTTGCCGCCAAGATAACGACAATCTCGCTATCCGCAATCCGTTGTGTTGCAACGGTTTTAAACGTTCATCGGCTCATTCGGCAACAATTGTTCTGCGACCTGTTCCATAACAATCTTTCTTCCTAATAACGTCAAAGCCATGTCTGCGGGGGTTCTTTACCCTGGGGTATCGCTTTGACAGCAACTATAGCTTAGCGTCTTTTTGTCAGTTCCATGGTAGCATATTCCTTTCCAATTTCAATTCCAACTAGCAAAGGGCACAGCTCAAAAGCTGTGCCAAATTCATGAGATCATTGTTTATGGTCCAGAGTTCTAGTCCTGCTACGTGTTTTCCCAATATTATTATGATGCTGATAAGTATAAAAAAGTTGACAAACCCCTAAATTCAGTCACCTTTTGACCTTGGGGTTTGTCAACTTATTATGAAAAGAACTGGTGATTCCGATACAAATGCACACCCTTGCCGCATAGGGGGTGCAAAATTTCGCCAGGGGGGTGCATTTTATGGAGAGGGGGGTGCA
>JAAWEX010000050.1 GCA_022794495.1 Lawsonibacter sp.
CCTGCGCTACCTGCAGGAGGACCCCTGGGAGCGGCTGCGGAAGATTCGCAAGAAGATGCCCAACACCAAGCTGCAGATGCTGCTGCGCGGCCAGAACATTTTGGGCTATAAGCACTACCCCGACGACGTGGTGCGCAAGTTTGTGGAGTACTCCATTAAAAACGGCATCGACATCATCCGGATTTTCGACGCTCTGAACGATGTGCGCAATCTTCAGGTGGCCATTGAGGAGACCGTCAAGCGGGGCGGCCACGCCTCTGGTACCATCTGCTTTACCACCAGCCCCGTCCACACCCTGGAGAAGAACGTTCAGATGGTGCGGGAGCTGAAACAGATGGGAGTCAAGTCCATCTGCATCAAGGATATGGCCGGCATCATGGGTCCCAAGGAGTCCTACGACCTGGTGTCCGCCATTAAGGACGCCGTGCCTGAGCTGCCTCTGGTCATTCATACCCACTGCACCACCGGCCTGGCCTTCATGACCTGCCTGAAGGGGGTCGAGGCGGGCGCCGACATCATCGACACCGCCATCTCCCCCATGTCCGGCGGCACCGCCCAGCCCGCCACCGAGACTTTGGCTTACGCCCTGCGGTCCTTTGGCTACAAGGTGGACCTGGACGACAAGGTGCTCATCCAGATGGCCGACTTCTTCAAGGGCGTCCGGGCCGACTTCATCAAGGACGGCACCCTGGACCCCATCTCCATGGCCACCGACACCCAGTGCCTGAACTACCAGATCCCCGGCGGCATGCTGTCCAACCTCATCTCTCAGCTGAAGATGATGAACGCCATCGACAAGCTGGACGAGGCCCTGGCCGAGACCCCCAAGGTCCGCGCCGACCTGGGCTATCCCCCGCTGGTCACCCCCACCAGCCAGATGGTGGGCTCCCAGGCCGTGCAGAATGTGCTGGCCGGCGAGCGCTACAAGGTGGTGGGCAAGGAGATCAAGGCCTACTGCCGCGGCGAGTACGGCCGCACCCCCGCCCCCATCGACGCCGCCATCCAGAAGAAGATTCTGGGCGACACCCCCGTGGTGGAGGGCCGCTTTGCCGACTCCCTGGAGCCCGAGTTTGACAAGACCAAGAAGGAGCTGGGCGCCACCGCCAAGAGCGACGAGGACGTGCTGAGCTATATCGCCTTCCCCCAGGTTGCGATGGCCTTCTTCAAGGACCGCGAGGCCGGATTCCCCAAGAAGGACGCCCCCAAGGCCGCCGGCGCTGCTGCCCCCGCCGCCAAGAAGGAGTCCGACCTGCCCCCCATGCCCGCCTGGCAGGGCCATGTGTATTACGCCAACGTGCCCGCCTCCGTGTCCAACGGGGTGAACACCCGGCCCATCCAGCCCTTCGCCGCCAGCTATCAGCCCCCGCACCTGGTGCTGGCGCCCCAGGACACCTGCCCCGGCACCTACACCATCACCATCGACGGCAAGCCCTATCAGGTCTCCGTAGCCGCCGCTGACGGCCCCGCCGCCCCTGCTGCCCCCGTGGCCGCCGCGCCTGCCGCTCCTGTGGCTGCCCCCGTGGCCGCCCCCGCCCCTGCGGCCGCTCCGGCTCCCGCGCCCGCCGCAGCTCCTGCCGCCGCCCCCGCGGCCCCCGCCGCTGGCGAGACCGCCGTGAAGAGCCCCATGCCCGGCAACATCTTTAAGGTGGAGTGCAAGCCCGGCCAGGCCGTGAAGGCCGGCGACGTGCTGGTGGTGCTGGAGGCCATGAAGATGGAGATTGAGGTCTCCGCCCCCGTGGACGGCACCGTGAAGGCCGTCTCTGCCACTGTGGGCACCGCCGTCAACACCGACGACCTGCTGGTGACCCTGGGCTAAATCGAAAAATGAACCCCCGGCGTCTGCTACAAGACGCTGGGGGTTTATTTATACCGGCAATCTGCTATGTTCCAGCCTAGATACATATTGATATCGTAGATTGCATCTGCAACAAAGTCCTTGCATTTTACATTCTCTCTCAGTTCCCTCAGCAAATACGGTTTTACGACTCTTTTATCAAGCTTTCCAAACCTGCGAGCGATATGGGCCAACCCAATAATAGCGTTTCCTCTAACGATTTCATCCTCTGTTTGCAAAAGCTGAATGCACATCGACTGTGCAAAACCATAATCAGGGCAATCAAATCCTAATGCCATTGCCAATTCTGCTTTTTCCTTGTGTGAACCGCTCCGCAGGATTTCCACAGCAAAAGCATCTGTATATTGTTTTCTTTGTGCTAATATCCTTTCCATCTATCAAATACCTCTATTTGAATTTTGAAAGCCCTCTATCGAATTCTATAATAATACGAGAGCTTCGATGCATTTATTATAACTGAATTTGCAGAATTTGCAAGCGGTCAAAACAGCGAGGCGGCCGTCCACTGGGAACGGCCGCCTGAAAACTGGAATCTGTATGCCGCTTGTCAACTTGCTCCCGCTTATTTTGTGTTTGGGATTGTTTTTCTCTACAACAGCGTGTATAATGTAAACTAATAAAATACTGACTGCAAATTGAGGAGGAATATTATGGAAAAGCTGCTGGAGCTGCTGGAGCAGGACTGCACCATGCCGGTATCGGCACTGGCCGCCGCCGCCGGGATATCAGAGGACGAGGCCAGGGCCGCCATGAAGCGATTTGAGCAGGACCGGACCATCCTGGGCTACCAGGCGATCATCGACTGGGACCGGGTGCGCAAGGAGACGGTGACCGCCCTCATCGAGGTCAACGTCACGCCCCAGTCCATCGACGGCTTCGACCGCATCGCGGAGCGCATCTACCAGTATGACGAGGTGGAGAGCATGTATCTCATGAGCGGCTCCTTTGATCTGACCGTTATCATCTCGGGCCGCACTCTGCGGGAGGTGGCCCAGTTCGTGGGCGAGCGGCTGGCCCCCATCCAGGGGGTCACTGGAACGGCTACCCACTTTATTCTGAAAAAATACAAGGAAAAGCATCTGGTGTTCCGTCCTCAGGACCCGGAGGAAAGGGAGTACATCTTCGTATGAATTTTGACAACATTCTCAATGAAAAGATACAGAATATCAAGCCCTCCGGGATTCGGAAGTTCTTCGACATCCTGGAGGAGATGACCGATGCCATTTCTCTGGGAATTGGCGAGCCCGACTTCGTCACCCCCTGGCACATCCGGGACGCCGGCATCTACTCCCTGGAGCGGGGCCACACCAAATATACCTCTAACGCGGGGATGCTCCAGCTGCGCCGGGAGATCGCCGCCTATCTCAGCCGCCGGTTTGATTTGCAGTACGACTACGCCAGTCAGATTCTGGTGACGGTGGGGGGCAGCGAGGCCATCGACCTGGCCTTGCGGGTGATGGTCAATCCAGGAGACGAGGTGATCGTCCCCGTCCCCTCCTTCGTGTGCTACGGCCCGCTGGCCGAGATGGCGGGAGGCGTGCCCAAGTATTTGACTCTGAAGGCGGAAAACGAATTCCGCCTCACGCCGGAGGAGCTGCGCTCCGCCATCACCCCCAAGACCAAGGCGCTGGTGCTGCCCTTCCCCTCCAACCCCACCGGAGGCACCATGGACCGCAAGGACCTGGAGGCTGTCGCCGAGGTGCTGCGGGGCACCGATATCATGGTCATCTCCGATGAGATTTACGCCGAGCTGACCTATGGCCGGCGGCATGTCTCCCTGGCCAACCTCACCGACATGTACGAGCGCACCGTTGTGGTCAACGGCCTCTCCAAGAGCCACGCCATGACCGGCTGGCGGATGGGCTATGTCTGCGCCCCCAAGCCCATCATCGCCGCCATGACCAAGCTGCACCAGTTCGGCATTATGTCCGCCCCCACCACCAGCCAGTACGCCGCTGTGGAAGCCATGCGCAGCGGCGACGGAGACATTGAGCACATGCGGGAGGAGTACGACCGCCGCCGCCGGTATCTGGTGGAAAACCTGAACCGCATCGGCCTGAGCTGCTTCGAGCCCAAGGGGGCCTTCTACGTCTTCCCCGATATCCGCTCCACCGGCCTGACCAGCGAGGAGTTCTGCGAGCGCTTCCTGATGGAGGAGAAGGTGGCGGTGATTCCCGGCAGCGCCTTTGGCCCCGGCGGCGAGGGCTTTGTCCGGGCCTGCTACGCCGCCTCTATGAAGGATATCGCCGAGTCCATCGCCCGGATGGACAATTTCCTCACCAATTTGAGAAGAAAACAGGGGAGAGAGGGTTAATATGAACATCGTATGCTTAGATATGGAGGGTGTGCTGGTCCCGGAGATCTGGATCGCCTTCTCAGAGGAAACCGGCATCCCTGAACTGCGCCGCACCACCCGGGACGAGCCCGACTACGGCAAGCTGATGCGCTTCCGGCTGGATATCCTGAAGGAGCACGGCCTGGGACTGAAGGAAATTCAGGCGGTAATCGCCAAAATTGACCCCCTGCCCGGGGCAAAGGCCTTTTTGGACAAGCTGCGCGCCGAGACCCAGGTGGTCATCCTCAGCGACACCTTTGAGCAGTTCGCCAAGCCTCTGATGGAAAAGCTGGGCTGGCCCGCCCTGTTCTGCAACACCCTGGAGGTGGCCCCCGACGGGAGCATCGCCGGCTATCAGATGCGCTGTGAGAAGTCCAAGCTGACCACGGTGAAGGCCTTGCAGTCCATCGGCTACGACACCATCGCCGCCGGCGACAGCTTCAACGACCTGGCCATGATCCAGGCCAGCAAGGCGGGCTTCCTGTTCAAGTCCACCGACGCCATCAAGGCCGCCCACCCGGAGCTTCCCGCCTTTGAGGAGTTCGGCGACCAGCTGT
This sequence comes from Lawsonibacter sp., assembly GCA_022794495.1. Taxonomy (GTDB): domain Bacteria; phylum Bacillota; class Clostridia; order Oscillospirales; family Oscillospiraceae; genus Lawsonibacter. The sequence goes on from JAAWEX010000050.1 coordinate 4,748, forward strand.
CCGCCATTGAGGGGGCGCTGGACTGATGGGCCTGTTTGGATTTGGAAAAAAGAAACCCCAGGAGACAGCGGATTTCACCTTTCGGGTGGATGATATTTTCAGGATTCAGGGCCATGGTATGGTAGTTACCGGGCAAGTGACAGCCGGAGAGGTGTCTTGCGGGTCCACGGTGACCTGTGTGACGGTAAACGGGGACCGTTTCCCCTGCGTGATCCAACGGATTGAGCAGCCCAAGCCTGGAGAGTACCGGGGGGAGTTTGTCCACCCGGAAAAGGCCGGCGCCGACGGCCCCTTCCAGGGCAGTTACGCCTTTTGGATCGCTGACCGTCAGCCGGAGGACTTTCACCCCGGCGACCGGCTGATATCAGGAAATGAGTGACAAGCTATGAACGATTTATTTGACAATCTGCCCTTCAAGCCCGCCGATATTCTGCTGCCCAGGGACTGCGACCTGTCCCTGTGGTCGGTGATCGCCTGCGACCAGTACACCTCCCAGCCGGAGTACTGGCAGCGGGTGGGGGACCGGGTGGGCCGGGCCCCATCGTCTCTGCGGCTGATTCTGCCCGAGAGCTGCCTGGAGGGCCCCAGCGTGGAGACCGACATTATGGAGGTCAACAACACCATGAGCCGCTACCTGCGGGAGGGCCGCTTTCAGGAGTACCCCGACGCCCTGGTCTACGTGGAGCGCACCATGAGCAACGGCTGGACCCGCCGGGGGCTGGTGGGCATGGTGGACCTGGAGGCCTACGACTATGAGCCGGGCTCCTCCTCCGCAATCCGGGCCACCGAGGGGGTGGTGATGTCCCGCATTCCCCCCCGTGTGGCGGTGCGGAAAAACGCCCCCATCGAGCTGCCCCACGCCATGCTGCTGGCCGACTGCAACGATATTATACCGCCCCTGTCCAGCCAGACGGAGGAGATGGAGCTGCTCTACGACTTCGATCTGATGGAGGAGGGCGGCCACCTGAAGGGCTGGCTGCTGACCGAGAAGCAGAAGGAAGAGACCGCCCAGGCCATCCGGGAGTGGCAGACCTGGGCGGACCGGGAGCGGGGCGGCCTGCTCTTTGTGGTGGGAGACGGCAACCACTCCCTGGCCGCCGCCAAGGAGTGCTATGAGCGGCGCAAGGGACTCACCACCCCCTCCCAGTGGCCCGATCTGCCCTCCCGCTACGCCCTGTGCGAGCTGGTCAACTTCTACGACGGCTCGGTGGAGCTGGAGCCCATCCACCGGGTGGTCTTCGGCGTGAAGCCGGAGGAGCTGCTGGACGCGCTGATGGACTACTACCCCTCGGCGGTTCAGGGCGGGGGCGAGGGACACACCCTGCCCTTTGTCATCAGCCGCTGGAGTCAGGGAGAGATCACCGTACAGGCTCCCCCTGCTCAGCTGCCGGTGGACACCCTCCAACGCTTTCTGGACGACTACATCGCCGCCCGCCCGAGGGTCCGGCTCGACTACATCCACGGGGAGGCGGAGGCCCGGCAGCTGGCGGAGGAGCAGGAGGACGCCATCGCCTTCCTGCTGCCCCCGTTCCAGTGGGAGGGACTGTTCGACGCCATTGCCAAGGATGGCGTTCTGCCCCGGAAGACCTTCTCCATCGGCCGGGCCCAGGACAAGCGGTTTTACTTAGAGGCCCGGAAGATCCGCAAGTAGGGGCGGCACAGATGCCGCCCCCTGCAGAAGGCAAAACAGGAGGGAGCCGCTATGGATATTAAGGCCCACGCCAAGCTGAATCTGACCCTGGACGTGCTGGGCAAGCGCCCCGATGGCTACCACGACCTGCGGATGATTATGCAGTCGGTGGAGCTGGCCGATGTCCTGGAGCTGAACTATAATGATACAAGGGAGCTTCGGGTGAGCACCAATCTCCACTTCCTGCCCAACAACGAGAAGAACCTGGCCGCCCAGGCCGCCCTGCGCTGGTATGAGTGCGAGGCCGTTCAGGAGCCGGGCGGGTGGGATATGGAGGACTTGAAGCGCAGCTTGAATTTCAACGGACTGGATATCACCATCGAGAAGCACATCCCCGTCTGCGCCGGTCTGGGAGGAGGGAGCAGCGATGCCGCCGCCGTCCTCTGGGCGCTGAACCAGATGGAGGACGCCTGCCTGTCTCCGGAAGCGGTGGCCGGGATCGGGGCGCTGGTGGGCTCCGACGTGCCCTACTGCGTCGTGGGCGGCACCGCCCTGGCCGAGGGGCGTGGGGAGCGCCTCACCCCCCTGTCCCCCCTGCCCAAGTGCTGGGTGGTGCTGTGCAAGCCGGAGTTCTCCATCTCCACCCCCGCGCTGTTCGCCAAAATTGACGGCGTCCGCCTGCGCTGCCGCCCCGACACCCAGGGGATGATCGCTGCCCTGGAGGCGGGGGACCTGCACGGAGTGGCCCGGAGGATGTACAACGTCTTCGAGGATGCCCTGCCTGAACGCCAGCACGCCAGGGTGAACGACATCAAGAATGTGCTGATCCAGTGCGGAGCCCTGGGGGCCAGCATGAGCGGCACCGGCCCCACCGCCTTCGGCCTCTTCGACGACGAGGGCCTGGCCCAGGAGGCCCGGGAGCGGCTGGGCGACTTCAGCGGCGAGGTTTTTTTGACACAGACGGTTTAAAACGCACTGAAACCGCCCATACTGTAAGAAACTTACAGTGTGGGCGGCTTTTCCGTCCCGAGGAGGACATATGGACCGAAGACTGAAAACATGGGAGCTGGCGCTGATGTTCGGCATTTTGGTGGCGGCTGCGGCGGCCAGCTGGCTGGGGCAGGAGCAGCGGGAGCTGGCGGACAGCGTTATCCGGCTGCATGTGATTGCCAACTCCGACAGCGAGGCGGACCAGGCCTTGAAGCTGGCGGTGCGGGACCGGGTGCTGGAGCAGGCGGAGGGCCTGTATCCCCAGGAGGCCACTCTGGCCGAGGCCCAGGCGGCGCTGGAGGGCCAGCTGAACGCCCTGGCCGCCGCCGGCCGGGAGGTGGTGGAGGAACGGGGCTACGACTACCCTGTGGCCGCCCAGCTCACAGACTGCTGGTTTCCCACCAAGGAGTATGAGGGCTTTGCCCTCCCCGCCGGGAATTACACCGCCCTACGGGTGACCATCGGTGAGGGCCGGGGCCAGAACTGGTGGTGCGTGGCCTTCCCGCCCCTGTGTCTGGGGGCGGCCAGCGAGACGGTGGACCAGGCGGCTCAGGCCGGCCTCTTCACCCCCGGCCAGGCGGCGCTGGTCACCCAGGACGGCGAGGGCTATGTCCTGAAATTCAAGGCCATGGAGCTGCTGGGCGAATTACAGGGCTTTTTTGAATCGTAAATATCCCCCCCTCTCCCCGCATATCATGTGAGGAGAGGGGGGACTTGCGTTGCTGGGACAGCTGATTTTATCGCCCGGCGGGCGGGGAAAGGCGGCCCCCGGCCGGCTCTATGGGCTGAGCGTCCTGCGGGCGGAGGTGGATCGGTCGGGCTTCTGGGGGGAGCGCCGGCTGCGCCGGGCGGGAAAGGGCCTGCGCCTGGGGGGCGCGCTGCGGGTGCTGGTGCCCGGGGACTTCGCCCAGTGGCCGATGCTGCGGAGCTTTGGCCTGCGGCCGGTGGAGCCGGAGGGCTTTGTCCGGGGGCAGTCGGTCCCCCTGGCCCTGGCGGCGCTGGAGCGGCAGGGCCTCAGTCCTGACCGGGCCACGGTGGCCCTCCGAGGCCGCCGGGCGGGGAGGGAGATGGCCAGAGCGGCGGCGCTGCTTTCTCCCAAAGTGCGCCGTCTGGTGGTGGATGCCCCCCAGGGCGGCCAGGAGCTGGCGGAGTGGCTGCGCATGGAGTTTGGTATCCCGATCCTGCCTCCGGACCAGCCGGGCCAGGCTGCCCTGCGCTTTCAGCCGGACTGCCCCCGGCTGGAGGAGGCCTCTCTGGACCTGTACGGCCCCCGGCCTCAGCTGGCCGGACTGAAACTCTCCGCGCCGGAGCTGGCGGAGGAGGACCGGGAGGACCTGGCGCTCCTGGCCGCTCTGTGGGAGGGGGGGCGTCTGGCCCCCGAGGCGATAAAAATCACTTGACATACTGAGGAAAAACACATATAATGGCACAGAATATACGATTATGCTTGCGCGGGCCGCCGAGGGCGGCGGCTCCTACGGTTTTTGTAGGGGCCGGCCCCCTGGCCGGCCCGTCAGTATCATATTTGGAAAGGTGCGATTTGTCATGGCGAAGGAGTATAAGCTGAGCCCCCAGCGGCTCAAGGAGCTTCAGGACGAGATGACCTATCTCAAGACCGTCCGGGAGAAGGAGGTAGCCGACCTGATTAAGGAGGCCCGCTCCTTCGGCGACCTCAGCGAGAACAGCGAGTACGACGAGGCGAAAAATGAGCAGGGCAAGCTCTACGCCCGCATGGCCGAGCTGGAGGATATCCTGTCTAATTACGTGGTCATCGAGGAGGACGAGACCGAGGGGGATTATGTCCGCCTGGGCTCCACCGTCACCGTGCTGGACAAGGAGTTTAACGAGGAGGAGACCTATAAGATTGTGGGCTCCCAGGAGGCCGACCCTATGAACGGCGCCATCTCAGAGGACTCCCCCTTCGGCAGGGCCCTGCTGGGCAAAAACGCCGGAGACGATGTCACTGTAGACGCTCCCGGGGGGCTGGTAGAGTATAAGCTGCTGAAGGTAGAGAGATAAGGAGTAATGAACATGGCCGATAAGAATCATCAGACCGGCGAGGCGGAGCAGGAGAATTTGTCTCAGCTGCTACAAATTCGCCGGGACAAGCTCAAGCAGCTCCAGGAGAGCGGAAACGACCCCTTTGCCGTCACCCGGTTTGTCGCGGACAGCGACTCAGCGAGCATCAAAGCGGACTTCGATGCCCTGGAGGGCAAAGAGGTCTCGGTGGCCGGGCGGCTCATGTCCAAGCGTGGGATGGGCAAGGTCTCCTTCTGCGACCTGCAGGACAAGTCCGGCCGCATCCAGCTCTACGCCCGGAAGGACGAGATGGACGAGGAGGAGTACAACCGCTTTAAGAAATATGACATCGGCGATATTGTAGGCGTCCACGGGGTGGTCTTCCGCACCCAGCGGGGGGAGATGTCCGTTCGGGTGGTGACCGTCACCCTGCTGTCCAAATCTCTGCTGCCCCTGCCTGAGAAGTTCCATGGCCTGACCAGCACAGAGCTGCGCTACCGCCAGCGGTATGTGGACCTGATCGTCAACCCGGAGGTAAAGCGGAATTTTATCATCCGGTCTCAGTTTATCAAGCATGTCCGGGACTTTATGGATGGCCGGGGCTTTATGGAGGTGGAGACCCCGGTTCTGAACACCATCTCCGGCGGGGCCACCGCCAGGCCCTTCGTCACCCACCACAACACCCTGGACATCGATATGTATATGCGCATTGCCACAGAGCTGCCCTTGAAGCGGCTCATCGTGGGGGGGATGGACCGGGTCTATGAGATCGGCCGTATCTTCCGCAACGAGGGCATGGACCCCAAGCACAACCCGGAGTTTACCACCATTGAGCTCTATCAGGCCTATGCCGACTTCAACGATATGATGGACCTGTTCGAGGACCTGCTGTCCTCCGCCGCCCAGAAGATTTTGGGAACTTACCAGGTCCAGTGGCAGGGGGAGGATATCGACCTGACCCCCGGCTGGCCCCGTATGCCCATGCACGAGGCGGTAAAGCAGTACTGCGGCATCGACTTTATGAGCATCTCCTCCGACGAGGAGGCGGTGGCCGCCGCCAGGTCCATTGGTGTGGAGCTGCCTGAGACGGCGGACAAGACCTGGGGCAACGCCCTGTATGAGTGCTTTGACCAGAGGGTGGAGGGAAAGCTGATTCAGCCCACCTTCATCACCATGCACCCGGTGGATGTCTCCCCCCTGGCTAAACGGTCCCCCAAGGACCCCCGGCTCACCGAGCGGTTTGAGCTGTTCATCTGCCGCAGCGAAATGGGCAACGCCTTCTCCGAGCTCAACGACCCCATTGACCAGCGCCAGCGCTTCCAGAAGCAGGTGGAGCTGCGGGACAAGGGGGACGACGAGGCCGGTATGATGGACGAGGATTTTCTCACCGCCCTGGAGTACGGTATGCCCCCCACGGGCGGCCTGGGCATCGGCATCGACCGGTGCGTCATGCTCCTCACCGGCGCCGACTCGATCCGGGAAGTGATCCTCTTCCCCACCATGAAGCCGCTGGATTGAAAGAGGCCCGCAGTATGCGCGCTCAGCGGGAATAATGGTGCTTTGTATCTGTTTTATACCGGATGAAACAAAGAAACGCCTCCGCCATAAGGGGGGGCGCAAAACCGTATTTTTAAAAAAGCTGAAAACGAAATATTTTCAAGGGACGGCGTGACTTTGGTCACGCCGTTTCCCTCTCTTTCAAATGTCCCCGCTTGATTTCCAGCACCACATCCGCCTGCTTTGCCACCTCGCGGTCGTGGGTCACGACTACCACGCACTTCCCGAACACATGGGCGCTCTCTTTCAAAATCGCCGTAATCTCCCCGGCGGCGCCGGCATCCAGGTTCCCGGTGGGCTCGTCCGCCAGAATAACCGGGGCATCGGAGGCCAGCGCCCGCGCAATCGCCACCCGCTGCTGCTGTCCGCCGGACAGCTTCAGCACATTCCGCTGTGTCTCGTCCTGCTCCAGGCCCATCCGTTCCAGAATGGGGGCGGCGTCCAGCTTGGCGGTAAGCCGCACATTTTCAATGGGCGTCATGTAGTCGATCAGATTATAGCTCTGGAAAATCAGCGAGATATGGTTCCTGCGGTGGTGCTCCAGGCCCTTTGCCGTGATGTCCTCGCCGTCAAACAGGACGCTGCCCTCTGCCGGCACATCCAGCCCGCCCAGCAGGGACAGCAGCGTGGTCTTGCCCGACCCGGACGGGCCGAGGATGGCATACATCTTCCCTGTTTCCAGTGACCCGCTGACGTTCTGCAAAACCGCCTTACCCTTTTCATAGGCGTAAGAAACATTTTTCAATTCCAATGTAGGCATGATCGTTCCTCCTTCAGCTCATTTTCGACAGAATTTCACGGGGTTTCAGCCGCATGACCGTGATAGACGATGCGCTGACCGCCACAATGATGATGGCAAATCCGAT
>JAAWEX010000051.1 GCA_022794495.1 Lawsonibacter sp.
TGATATGGCTGCGCTGATTACCTTTCAGGATGTGTGCAGGTACTACCCCATGGGGGACAGCACGGTGGCAGCCGCCGACCACATCTCCTTTCAGATTGAGGCCGGGGAGTTCACCGCCATTGTAGGCTCCTCCGGCTCCGGCAAATCCACCTGCATGAATATCATCGGCTGTCTGGATGTGCCGTCGGAGGGGACCTATCTTCTCAACGGCCAGGACGTGGGGCGGATGAACAAAAACCGGCTGGCGGAGATCCGAAACGAGCTGCTGGGCTTCATCTTTCAGCAATACAACCTGCTGTCCAAGCTGAACCTCCTGGAAAATGTGGAGGTCCCCCTGATGTATGCCGGCGTGCCCCGGGGGGAGCGCCAGGACCGGGCCCGCGCCGCTCTGGAGCGGGTGGGCCTGGGGGACAAGTGGCGGCACAAGCCTATGGAGCTGTCCGGAGGCCAGCAGCAGCGGGTGTCCATCGCCCGGGCCCTGGTGGGCAGGCCCTCGGTAATTCTGGCCGACGAGCCCACCGGCGCTCTGGATTCCCGCACTGGCCGGGAGGTGCTGGCCATGCTCCAGGACCTCCACGCCCAGGGACACACGGTGGTCCTCATCACCCATGACAACTCCATTGCCGTTCAGGCCCAGCGGATCATCCGCCTGGAGGACGGCCGGGTGGTGTACGACGGCCCCGCCGACGCCCCTGGGGCGGTGGTTACGCCCCGGGCCGCCGGACTGAGGGGAGGCGGCTGCGCATGAGGCTCACCGAATCTCTCTCCCTGGCCCTGAAAAATATCGTCTCCAGCAAGGTCCGCACCCTGCTCACCATGCTGGGTATCATCATCGGCGTGGCGGCGGTGATTGTCATTGTGGGCCTGGGCAGCGGCCTGGAGCACTACGTCGCTGACAGCTTCTCCAGTATGGGCACCAACACCCTCACCGTCACTGTCCAGTCCAGGGGGGCCACCCGGACCATGGAGGTGGAGGACATGTATGCGCTTGTGGAGGAGCACCCCCAGGAACTGGACCTGTGCTCCCCCACAGTGTCGATGATGGGCGGGGTAAAAATCGGAACGGAGACTGTCTCCGCCTCGGTCTCTGGGGTAAGCGAAGACTACAGCAGCATCTATGGCTGCACAATCGCCCAGGGGCGGGGGCTGCAATACAGCGATATCGCCTCCCGGGCCAGGGTGTGCGTGGTGGGGGCCTACATCAATCAGGCCTATTTCGGAGGGCAGGCTGTGGGCCAGACCCTGCGGGTAGGGGGCCAGGCCCTGACCATCGTGGGGGTGCTGGGGCAGCGAGAGAGCACCCTGAGCGAGGGGGGCGCCGACGACTGCCTCTACCTGCCCTACTCCACCGCCGCCCGGCTGGGGGGCAGCCGGGTATCCAGCTATGTGGTCACCATGGTGGACGAGAGCCGCATGGCCCAGAGCAAGGCCGTGCTGGAGCAGGCCCTGACCGCCTTCTTTGGCAGCGACGACTACTACACCATCGTCACCATGTCCGAGCTGGTAGACACTATGACCGGGATGATTAATATCCTGGTGGGCGTGCTGGCCGGCATCGCCGCCATCTCTCTGGTGGTGGGGGGCATTGGCATTATGAATATCATGCTGGTGTCCGTCACCGAGCGCACCCGCGAGATCGGCGTGCGCAAGTCCCTGGGGGCCAAGGAGCGGACTATCATGGAGCAGTTTGTCATCGAGGCGGCTGTCACCAGCGCCCTGGGCGGACTCATCGGCATCGCCCTGGGCTGCCTCCTGTCGGCGGCGGCCACAGTGGCAGCGGCTCGCCTTCTGGGCGAGGCCCTTACCGTGGCCCCCACCCTCTCTGCCGTTGTAATGGCCTTCAGCATCTCAGCGGGCATCGGAGTGCTCTTCGGCTACCTCCCCGCCAAAAAGGCGGCGCGGCTCAACCCCATCGACGCGCTGCGCTACGATTGATATAAGGAGTTTTGACAATGAAAAAACGCGTTTTATCCGCGGCTCTCACCCTCTGCCTCACCCTTTCCCTGCTGTGTACCGGGGCGGAGGCCGCCAGCTCCAGCGCCAAGCGGGAGACGGTCCAGGCCCTGGGCATCCTCACAGCCGGAGACAGCCTGACCAATCCGGTCACCCGGGCCCAGTTTGCCCGGATGCTGGTGTCCGCGTCTGCCTATCAGGACGCAGCGGAGGGGTACGGCAGCTCCCTGTTCAAGGACCTGAAGGGGGACCACTGGGCCAGCGGCTATGTCCGCATCGCCGTCGAGCAGGGCTGGATGAGCGGCTATTCAGACGCATCCTTCCGCCCCGGCCAGGCTATCACCCTGGAGGAGGGGTGCGCCGCCCTGCTGAAAATGCTGGACTACGACCCCAGCGCGCTGAAGGGGGCCTACCCCTCCGCCCAGCTGTCCAAGGCCAGCTCCATCGGCCTGCTGGACGGCGTGTCCGCCAGCCAGGGGAGCCAGCTGACCATCCAGGACTGCGTGGAGCTGTTTTATAATCTTCTCACCGCCAAAACCAGCACCGGAACGGTGTACGGCACCACCCTGGGCTGCACCGTCACCAACGGCCAGGTGGACTACTCCTCCCTGGTGGCCACCGACACCAAGGGCCCCTATGTGGCGGAGAGCAGCGCACTGTCTCTGCCCTTCGCCCCTGCCGCCGTATACTACAACGGGGCCGCCTCCGCTCTGTCGGCAGTTCAGCAATATGACGTCTATTACTACAACGCCAGCCTGAGTGCTGTCTGGGTGTACCACAACCGGGTAACAGGCACCCTCACCGGGCTGTCCCCCAGCAAGGCCTCCCCCACCGCCGCCACAGTGGCCGGGGTCAGCTATCAGATTGGCACCTCTGAGGCCGCGTACCAGCTCTCCAGTCAGGGCAGCTTCCAGGAGGGGGATTTGGTCACCCTTCTGCTGGGCATGAACGGCGAGGCGGTCCAGGCCATCGACGCACTGGAGCATGAGGCCGTCTACTTCGGCTCGGTGGTCTCCAGCACCAAAGCCTCGTCCACCGCCTCCACCACCAGCTCCGCCACCGCTGCCGCCCAGGCTGCCACCCAGGTCGCCTGCACCGACGGGGTGGTACGCACCTTCTACCACAGCGGGACGGCGCTGGCCGCTGGAAAGCTGGTCACTGTCTCCACCACCCAGTCCGGGACAAATCTGCGGAGTCTGTCCACAAAGCGGCTGGAAGGGACGGTGAGCAAGGACGGAACCAGCTTCGCCGGCTATGACTTCGCCGCCGGGGCGCAGATTCTGGACACCGACAGCAGCGGCGGCTATGTCCGGGTCTACCCCTCCCGCCTGGCGGGCGCAAAGCTGTCCGGCGAGGACGTGCGCTGCTATACCCTGGACGCCAGCGGAGACATCGACCGCCTGGTCCTCCACGAGGTCACCGGCGACACCCAGCCCTATGTCTACGTCAGCGGAATTGAGGACAACTCCAGCGGGACAGCGATCTCCGTTAACTACACCTATATCCAGGATGGCCAGGTTCAGAGCCTAAGTGGAGGAGCCAAATACGCCGTCAAAACCGGAGGAGCCATGCTGGTCTATGAAAAGAATGCGCTGAAGAGCATCCGGCAGCTTACCGCGGTCAGCCTGGAAAGCCTCTCCGCCCTCAGCGCCATGAGAGACGGCAGGGCGTATCCAATTTCTGAAACGGTCCAGGTTCTGCTCCAGGACAGCGCGGGCAGCCAGGGATATTACCTGACCAGCTTGTCCCAGATCAACGCCGCGGACTACAAGCTCACCGGCTGGTACGACAGCCTGGGCTACTCCGCCGGCGGGCGTATCCGGATCATTACGGCGGTTCCCAAATAGGCCGCAGATTTGCAGAGCCAGAGCTCCGCCCGGCACAGTAAAATCAGAAATCCTCAGACCTTCAAGGAGGTCTGAGGATTTCTGATTACAGAGTGTACTCTAATCCCAAGGCTCCAGGTCGGTCAAGCCGTTCGCCAGGTGGGAAACATTATAGCTTTTGACAAAATTCGATCTTCTCCGCGTTGGGGCCCTCGATTGTAAAAAAGCGGATTCCATTTTCCCAGAACGGCAGGAACCGGATGCCCTCGTTCAGCATATGGAGATTTAACTCTCTGGCCAGCGCATATGTCGCTTCAATATCTGTCGTGTTCAGCGCAATATGGTCGATGGCACCGGGATGCCCAACGGCGCAGCCATTTTCATAGCTCTCAATAATCAGATTGCCCAGCTGAAGAAAAATTGCTCTGTGCTTTGCGGCTTCATTGTAGGTCTCCAGGGCTGTTGTAAAGCCCAGAGAATGGTAAAATGCAGTGGTTTTGTCTAGGTCATTGGTGGGAACTGCAACATGCTGCACCCCAGTAATTAATTCTTGAAAAGACATGCTATACACTCCTTCTCTTAAAACAGCTTCTCTTGTGATCTGATTTTCAGCGGATTCCTTACTTGCCGTTTCTCTCGCGGCACTCTGTCAGGTAGTCCTGATTCAGCTCCAGGCCCAGGCCGGGCTTTTCCGGGATGGTCAGACAGCCATTAACAGGTTGCGGCGCATCCAGATAAACATGCTCAACCAGGTCCTCGAACATGAACAACCGCTCCAGTATGATACCGTTGGGGGCGGCCGCCACCAGATGCATGTGGATATGCTCCATGCCGTGGGGGGCGTAGGCCTTATTCCACGCCTGAGCCATAGCAATAGCCCGCAGCGTCTCAGTATAACCTCCAATGCGGGTAGAATCGCACTGGATCACATCGGCAGCATTGTTCAGCAGCAGGTCCCGGATGCCATAACGGGTATACTCATGCTCGCCGGTAGCCAGGGGGATATCGGTGCCCCGTTTAAACTCCGCCAAGCCGGGTATATCATCGGCGAATACCGGCTCCTCAAAGAACTCAATGTTATACTCCCGGATGTTGTTGGCAAACTGAATTGCGGTAGCAGCTCTCCAAACATTGTTAGCGTCCAGCATAAAACCGACATCGGGGCCGATGGCCTCACGCACCGCGGCCACCCGGCGCACATCCTCCATGGGGTTTTGGCCGCCCTCCACACCAACCTTCAGCTTGATCTTGGTATAGCCCCGAGCAACCATCATCTTAGCCTCTTCTACCAGCTCTTCGATGGAATAGCTGGTCCACCCGCCGGAGGCGTAGATAGGGACCACGGGGTTTCTGCCGCCCAGCAGGCGGTACAGAGGCATATTCAACAGCTTGCCCTTGATATCCCACAGAGCAATGTCCACCGCGCTGTATGCACAGAAGGCCAAGCCTTTACGGCCCACACCGCGCATGTAGTGGAAGGTCTCCTCGTAGAGCGCCTCGGTCTCAAAGGGACTGCGGCCAACAAATTTAGGCTTAATGGCATAGCGAATAAACTCACGAATGGCTTCGCCGCCCACCTCATGGTAAGTAATGCCAATACCAGTGACACCCGCATCGGTGTCCACCTCAACCACAACAAAGCCGATAGTCTCAACCTGGCGGGTTGAATCGGCAAAGTTGCCCTTCACCCTGGTGTCGCACAGGGTGACTCTAATATCTGTAATTTTTACATCCTTCATACCAGTAACCTCCTATTTTACAAGGCTGGGGATAAATGTGACAATGTCCGGAATCCATGTAATCAGCATCAAAACCACATAGCCCAAAATAACAAAGGGAATAATCGCTTTAAACAAATCGGTCAGTTTCGCCCTTGCCACGTTGGCAGTCACAAACAGGGTCATGCCCACAGGGGGAGAAATCAGACCAATCGTCAGGTTAAAGCAGCACAGCACGCCAAAGTGGACCGGGTCGATGCCGAACTCCTTGGCGATGGGCAGCAAAATCGGGACCATCATCAGCAGCGCGGGGCTTTGGTCCATCACACAGCCGATCACGATCAAAATCACATTGGCGATCAGCAGAAACAGCGTGGCGCTGTGGACATACTCCATACAGACCCCAACGATTGCCTGAGGAATCCGCAGAATAGTGAGCGCATAGCTCATCGCCGTGGCCACGGCAATAATAAACATCACGTTTGCGGTGGATTTTGCGGTATTATAGCAGCAATCTATTAGGTCCTTCCAGGTGATCGACTTTCTCGCCGCCGCCACAATCAGCGCATAGAATACAGCGATGGCACTGGATTCCGTGGCGGTAAAAATGCCGCTGACAATGCCGCCCAGGATAATCGCCGGCAGGCCCAGCACGGGCAGAGACTCTATCAGCGCACGGAATATCTCGCGCACAGAGGAGCGCCGCTCCCGGTAGGGATGGTGATACTTACAGGCCAGAAAATAACACAGGAGCATTTCGCTGACCCCCAGCAGAACTCCAGGGCCGATCCCGCCCAGGAACATATCAGAGACTGATACGTTCGCCGCACATACTGCATAAATAATCATAATATTGCTGGGCGGGATAATGGGGCCAATGATGGCGCTGGCAGCCGTGACAGCACCGGCGTATTCCTTGGTATAGCCGGCCTTAGTCATCATCTCCATTTCAACTCTGCCCAAGCCGGTGGCGTCCGCCGTGGCGGACCCGGAAATTCCGGCGAACAGCATACTGGCCAAGATGTTGACGTGGGCCAGGCCGCCGCGGATATGGCCCACCAGCGTATCGCAGAACCTTACAATACTCATGGTGAGGCCGCAGCGGCTCATGATTTCACCCGCCAGGATAAACAGAGGGATACACAGATAAGTGAAGTTATTTACGCCGGAATACATTTTTTGGGCCAGGGTAATCAAAGGGCCGTTGCCCGCCTCAAAGCACACAATGGTTAAAAAGCCCATGGAAAACCCGATCGGCACACCCAGAACAATAATAATCAGAAATAATACAAATAATCCTGCGGCCAGCATGTTATCCCTCCTTTTCCCCCGTCTGGTTCTCCACACTCAGTTCCCGCTGCATGGCGGCAAGCACACGTCTCTCCTCGCTGGATATCGTCTCCGCCTCCACCTCTGGCTGTCTGCAAACAAAGGGAACCAGTTCACCACAAAGAACACCCAAAACATCCACAACCACCTCAAAGGCAATCAGGACACAGCCAAGGAAAGGAGCCCCATATAGAATCCAGCCCGGCAGATGCAGACTGGGCGACGTCCAGTTTTTTACAGACAGAATCGAGGCCCAGCTGTATTTGATTCCAAAATACAGAAAGATAAATACCACCCCACGAGTCAACAGGTACAATAAAAATTTAGGCAGAGGCTTCAGCTTATCATAGACCAGGTTAACAGCGGCCATGGAGTTATTTTTGTAGCAGATCCCCACCGCCAGATAGGTCATCCAGACAATAAAGTCCTGCGCAATCTCATTGGTCCAAGTGAGGGAAAAGCTTACAAAATGCACCAGCACAAACCGGTATAAAACCTGCAACAGCAGGTCAAAGGCACAGCCAAACGCCAGGAAGACCAAGATCACCTTCAGAATCTGTTCGATCATGTCAGATAATTTGCTGCCCCCGCGATAGATTGTTTTCAGAACATTCATCGTTATACTCTCCTCTGGGCCTCAGCACATGCTGAACTTGGAAAAGCCCGCCTATCAAATCACAGTATGATAGACGGGCTTTCAGGCATTACTTACAGGTCGAATATTCAGGCGGCCTCGATAGCGGCCAGCAGCTCATCGACAATCTCATCACCCAGCTGACCCTTCACGTACTCAACGCAGGGGTCGCGCATAGCGTTGTGCCAATCGGCGAGCTCCGCCTCGGTGGGCTCATAGACGCTCATGCCCAGCTCCCGCAGCTTGGCGACACCGTTGTCGTTCAGGGTCTTGCAGACGGCGGCGGCTTCGGGGGTAACGGCAGCAGCGGCTTCAGAGACCACCTTTTGCAGGTCCTCAGGCAGGTTCTGCCAGGCAGCCTCGCTGATGTCGAAGGTAACGACAGAGGCCACGTGCTTATCCAAGACCAGGTACTTCTGAACCTCATAAGTTTTGTCGTTCAGAATGTTGACAGGGGGATTCTCCTGGCCGTCAACGGTACCGTTTTGCATAGCAGTATACATTTCAGAACCGGGCATAGGAACAGGGTTGGCGCCGATGGCCTCCACCATCTTCTCGTAGACAGCGCTGGTCATCACTCGGAAGGTGACGCCCCTGGCGGTATCAACGGTGGTTAGCTCCTTGTTGGAGGTAGTAAAACTACGCATACCATTACAGAATGCGGCCAGCACACGGACGCCGGAGTCTGTAGCCACATCGTCCCAGAATTTCTGGCCCCACTCGCCGGCCAGAACGGCGTCGCACTGCTCCTCATTGGCAAAGAGTGCGGGGCAGGCCAACACCATGGTGCGGGCGCTGACGCTGTTCAGAATGGTGGAGTTTACACAGGTCATCTCCAGAGAGTTGTTAATCAGGCTGGTCACGTTATCCTCCTGAGAGCCTAACTGCGCAGAAGGATATATTTCCACAGTAATCCGGCCATTGCTGTTGGCCTCAACCTCTTCCTTGAAGCGTTCTACCCAAGTGACCTCGGCGCTCTCTGAGCGGTCAACATTGCCCTGCTGCATCCCAAATTTCAGAACGTAAGTTTCCTCCGTGGGAGAATCGCCTTTCGGAGCGGTGCTTTTCTCGCCGGAAGCAGAGCCTTTGGCGGAGCTTCCGCCGCCGGGGGCAGGATTCCCGCCGCAGCCAGCCAGGGCGAAACATAGGGAGAGCGCCAGCGCAAGTGCAGTCAGTCTTTTCATTTTTTAATCTCCTCTCAAGATTTTTCTGTAGCACGATCATACAATTTTTATTTTATTGTCCGACACGCCAACCACGTTTTAAAGATACTACATTTCAACTTTTTTGTATAGTGTCAAAAAGTACTAAATTTAAACTAATTTTTTGTGCAAAATATTTTACAGTTCAGAGACTCAAGCCTCCAGATTGTCCGACATTCAAAAAATGTACACATTTATTTTTCCCAGATTGTTTGACAATTACCTGTTCCTATTGTAATATAATTTTATCCAGCCAAGCTGACATAGGGGGGCGACATATGATATGCAAGCAATCGACAAGGTTTCAGTAGTTCAGCAGGCAGTGGAACAGCTTAAAACGTATATCATCTCGAATAACCTGGAGGTCGGGCAAAAACTCCCGACCGAGAAGGAGCTGTGCGCGCAGCTGGCCATCGGCCGGGGCAGCCTTAGAGAGGCTCTGCGGATTCTTGCTGCCACGGGATATGTCTCTCAGCAGCCCGGCCGGGGCTCCTTCGTTATGCGCACCAAAGAGGTCAACCAAGATCAGGATATCATCAACTGGTTCGTGACCCATGAGGTACAGATGAAGGATTATCTAGAGGTACGTGCGGTATTTGAGCCTTTGGCCACCAAGCTGGCCATCAGCCGCTGTACAGAGGAGGACTATAAAAAGCTTGAGCGCATCCATAAACGATTTAAGGAAGCTGTAGAGGCCGATGACTTTGACCATATTTTGCTGGAAGAGGGCAATTTTCACGATACGATTATTAAGCTTTCCGGAAACGAGCTGCTTATCAACATCTTTAAGCTGATGCAGCAGCCCATGATGAGCTTTCGATACAGAAGTCTTTCCCTGCCCAACGCATACCAGGATGCGTTAAAGCCCCACACCCAAATTCTTCAGGCCTTCGATCTCCGCGACCCTGATTATGGAGAAGCCTGCATGCGCAACCATGTTACATTGGGTATCAAAAACCTGAATCTCTCCAAAGAAAATTACCACAGGGATACAACGCTCATACAAACTCAGGGCTGACAGCATAAGACCGCCTGAATCTGGTGATTCAGGCGGTTTCCTTTAGATGCGCAGTCCCTCTGGATTTGAATTATCCCAATAAACCTTGCCGCCGCAGAAAATCTTCTAACATTTTTAAGGGGGTTAAAAGCTTTCAGTTTTTCTCCCGCGGGGATTACAATTTTATCATTGACGTGACTGGGGCCATATGGTATCATGACACAGATTTTCCTGGTTTTTTACGGCGAAGCTGCGGGAACAGAGCAGAACCATACCAATATTTTAGAAGTGGTGTGTTTCACTAAAAAAACCGCTCCGCGCTCAAATTCGCTGTGGTGCTAACGGCCGGAAACGGCCCGTATGGGAGGATAGGATTATGGGTTATTCAAAGGAACATTTTGAGCTGGCCGGCGAGGGTGCGCCGGTCACCGCAGCCCGTGAGCAGCACGGCAGCGTCCAGAGTGTTCAGAATTTGGAGGCCGTGATCAATGAGGGCCTTCGCGTCGCTCTGCTTGAGGAGACCCCGGACCAGTCGCTGGAGGTGCTTCTGGAGCACCTGGGAAAGGCGCTCAATGGCGAGCGCACCTATATATTTGAGCGGAATGGGGCGGGCTGCGACGACAACACCTACGAGTGGACGGCCGGCGGGGTGGCGCCGGAAAAAGAGAGTCTTCAAAATGTTCCCCCGGAGGTATGCGCCAGCTGGTATCAAAATTTCAGCATCGGAAAGCATATTGTCATCGAAAACCTGGAGGACATCCGCGAGGCCGATCCCCTTCAGTACGCGAATCTGAAGCGGCAGAGCATCCACTCTCTCGTAGTGGTCCCCCTATACGACGGCAAAAATATCATCGGGTTTTACGGCGTGGACAATCCGCCTGTAAAATCCCTGGAGTACGCATCGAATATCCTTCAGACCGCGGCATACTTTATCGTATCCTCCCTGAAGCGGCGCAACCTGTTCCGGCAGCTTCGAAAGCGGAGCTACAACGTCCTCCACGCCCTCAGCGTGGACTATCTGAGCATCTACCAGGTAAGCCTTGAAACCGGCGAGTGTGAGGTCTACCGGGACAGCGAGCAGGCGAGCATGGACTGGGCCGCCCATTTTGAGGACGGCTATCAGGCGGCTATGGAGCGGTATATCTCCCGGTATGTGGCCTCCTGGGACCAGGACCGGCTCCGGGCCGTGACCAATTCAGACTATGTGCTCGCCCAGCTCAAAACCAAGAAAAAGTTCTCTGTCCGATATCAGGTGAAGGACAGTTCCTCCGGGCTGAAGCATCTGGAGATCCATTTTTCCGCCACCGAGCGGACCGAGGAAGAAAAGGACGTGATTTTTGCTCTGCGGGACGTCAATGCCGTTGTGGAGCAGGAGGAGAAGTATAAGCTGGAGGCCAGGCAGAGCCTGGAGGACATTTTGGAGGGGGCCAGAACCGGAATCTGGACCATTGAGCTGGAGGACAACTGCCAGCCCAGGATGTATGCCGACCGGACCATGCGGATCCTTCTGGGCGTGCCCGACGGGATCGGCCCGGAGGCCTGCTACCGGCACTGGTTTGAGAGCATTGAGCCGGACTATGTGGAGATGGTGCAGGAAGCGGTGCGGGAGATTCTGAAAACCGGGCGCGCCGAGGTAATCTACCCCTGGAACCATCCAAAGCTGGGAAAGATTTATGTCCGCTGCGGCGGCGTGCCGGACAGGACCTTTAATAAGCCGGGTGTCTGCCTCAACGGATACCATCAGGACATCACAGACACCATGGTCACGCGGAAAAAGCAGGAGCAGGCCATCATGGAGCTGCTGGAGCGCGTCCGGCGGGCAAACTCGGCAAAAAGCGAATTTCTCTCCCACATGTCCCACGATCTCCGCACACCCATCAACGGAATCCTGGGCATGCTGGCCATAATGGAAAAGAGCCAGGACAACCTGGAGCGGCAGGAGGAGTGCCGGAGGAAAATACGTGTGTCAACCGAGCATCTGCTCTCGCTGGTCAACGACGTTCTCCAGGTCAGCAAGCTGGAGAGCGGACGGCCGGCGGCGGTCGAGGAGCCCTTCGACCTGCGCGGCACCCTGGAAGACTGCATCACCATTCTCTCCCCCCAGGC
>JAAWEX010000052.1 GCA_022794495.1 Lawsonibacter sp.
GGGCTGGCCCTGCTCCAGCAGGACCGCCTCCTCCAGCAGCTTCAGGTACATGTCGTAGCCCACCGACAGAAGAAAGCCGGACTGCTCCGGGCCCAGCACGTTGCCCGCGCCCCGGATCTCCAGGTCCCGCATGGCGATCTTAAAGCCGGAGCCGAATTCGGCAAATTCCCGGATGGCCTCCAGGCGCTTGGAGGCCACCTCGGAGAGCACCTTGCCCTGCCGGTAGGTGAGATAGGCGAAGGCCCGCCGGTTGGAGCGGCCCACCCGGCCCCGAATCTGGTGGAGCTGCGCCAGGCCCAGCCGGTCGGCGTCCTCCATGATGAGGGTGTTTACGTTGGGCAGGTCGATGCCCGTCTCGATGATAGTGGTGCATACCAGTACATTCAGCTCGCCGTCGGTCATCTGGGCCATCACGTCGTCGATGGCCTCCTGGGTCATCCGGCCGTGGGCCACCCCGATGGCGGCGTCCTCTCCCAGCAGGGTCTGGATGCGGGCGGCGCACCGGTCGATGGTCTCTACCCGGTTGTGGAGGTAGAACACCTGGCCCCCCCGCTCCAGCTCCCGGCGCATGGCGTCGCCGATGAGGTTCCAGTCGTGCTCCAGCACGTAGGTCTGCACCGGCTGGCGGTCCGCCGGGGGCTCCTCCAGGGTGGACATGTCCCGGATGCCGGACAGGGCCATGTTCAGCGTTCTGGGGATGGGGGTGGCGGAGAGGGTGAGTACGTCCACCTGCTTGAAATTCTCCTTCAGCTTCTCCTTGTGCTGGACCCCGAAGCGCTGCTCCTCGTCCACCACCAGCAGGCCCAGGTCCTTAAAGCGGACGTCCTTGTTGAACAGCCGGTGGGTGCCGATGAGGATATCTACCTCGCCGTTTTCCACCCGGCGGAGGGTCTCCTTCATCTGGATGGGGGTGCGGAAGCGGAAGACCACGTCGATGTTGACGGGATACTTCTGGAACCGGCGCAGGGCGGTGAGGTAGTGCTGCCGGGCCAGGACGGTGGTGGGGACCAGGATGGCGGTCTGCTTGCCGTCCAGCACGCACTTCATCATGGCCCGGAAGGCCACCTCCGTCTTGCCGTAGCCCACGTCGCCGCACAGCAGCCGGTCCATGGGGGTGGGGCGCTCCATGTCCTGCTTGATCTCCTCGATGCACCGCAGCTGGTCGTCGGTCTCGGTGTATTCAAACTGCTCCTCAAACTCCCGCTGCCAGGGGGAGTCGGGGGAGAAGGCATAGCCCGGCTGGCGCTGGCGCTGGGCGTAGAGCTGGATGAGCCCCTTGGCCAGGTCCTGCACCGCCTTTTTCGCCTTCTTCTTGGCCTTCTCCCACTCCTGGCCCCCTAAGCGGTTCAGCTTCTTGGTCTCGTTGGCGTCCTCGCCGCCGCCGATGTATTTGCTCACCAGGTCCAGCTGGGTGGCGGGGACGTAGAGCACGTCGGTGCCGGCGTAGGCGATTTTGACATAGTCCTTCTCAACGCCGTCCACCGGCATCTTCACCATGCCCACATACCGGCCCACCCCGTGGTGCTCATGGACCACCAGGTCACCGGGGGTGAGGTCGGCGTAGGACTTCAGCTTCTGGCGGTTGGTGGCGTCCTTCTGCCGCCGGGACTTCTTGGGGGCCGCCTTCTCCCCCTCGGTGAGGACCGCCAGGCCGATGGCGGGGTACTCAAATCCGCTGGACAGCCCCCCCACCGTGATGACCACCTGGCCGGGCCGGGGCAGCTCCTTGAGCTGGAAGTCTACGGCGGACTTGATCCTCTGCTCCCGGAGGAGGGTCTGCAGGTCGATGGCCCGCTGCTCTCCGGAGACCAGCACCAGGCTGGCAAAGCCGCTGCCCTGGTAGTGGGCCAGGTCCTGAACCGCCGTCTCCAGGCTGGCCAGGAAGGGGGGGAGCTGTTTGGCCGTGATGGCGCACAGCGCCTGGGGCGGCGCGGGGTAGGAGGCGGTGGTGAAGGAGTCCAGATAGATCACGGGGAAGTTCTCCAGCCGGCTGAGAAGCCGGGGCAGGGGGAGGGCCAGCTCCGTGCAGGCAGGGTCCAGCTCCCCCTGCTCCAGCAGAAGCTTTACATCCTCCTCCAGCTGCCACTGGTAGGACTTCGCCCGGTCCGCCGACCGGGGCGATTGGTCGAGGATGACGCAGGCGTCAGGGGGCAGGTAGTCCGCCGCCCCCGCCAGCTCCGGGTAGATCAGGGGGAGGTAGCGGTCCAGGGCGGGGAAGGTCTTCCCCTGGGCGATAGCCTCGCCGTCCTGCTCCAAGGTCTTGTTCAGCTCCCGGTTTCCGTTCTCCAGGGCCTTGGCCGCCAGCTTTTTGAGCTTTTTGCTCAGGCCTGCGAACCCGCCGGGGGAGAGCTGGGGCAGAACCTCGGCGGCGGGGAGGAGAAGGGCGGAGGAGACGTTCTCCGTCCGGCGCTGGGTGGCGGGGTCGAAAACCCCCATGGCGTCCACCTCGTCCCCGAAGAACTCCACCCGGATGGGGCTGTCCATGCCGGGGGAGAAAACATCCAGGATGCCCCCCCGGAGGGCGAACTGACCCACGCCCTCCACCTGCTCGCACCGGACGTAGCCGGAGGCGGACAGGGACTCGGCCAGCTCATTCAGGTCGTAGGAGCCGCCTGTCTTCAGCTCCCGGCAGCAGCCCGCCAGGGCGGCGGGCGGGATGGTCCGCTGGAGCAGGCCCTCCACCGTGGCCACCAGGAAGGGGTGCTTCCCCTGGGACAGGCCCCACATCAGGGCCAGCCGCCGGTGCTCCCACTGGCGGGAGAGGGCGGAGGCGTTGTGGAAGGTGAAGTCCCGGGGGCCCAGCACCGGGACGGGCACTCCGGCAAAGGCCGCCAGGTCCCGGGCCAGCTTTTGGCCCTCGCTCTCGTCGGCGCAGACCACCACCACAGGACGCCCGGTCATCAGGCCGATTCCGGCGGCGATGTGACAGCGGTGGATGGCCGCCGCCCCTGACAGGGCAGCGGGAGAACGCCCCCCCTCCAGGGCGGAGAGGAGCTGCTGAAATTCCGGCAGTCGATTCAGGGCGGCTGTGAGCAGTTTCACGGGGAACACCTCGCATTTTGGAAAATCGCTGGGAAGCGGCAACGCCCCTGCCCCCGTTGCGGGGGAGGGGTGTGTGACATTTGTGAAATGTTTGGTATGCATCAGGTGCGCTTACAGGGCAAGGGCAGCGCCCTTGCCCTACACAAGGTGGGTTCAGGTAATCTCGTAGTCCCGGCCGAACTGAAGCTCGCCAAAGCTGATCCGGCTGGTGGGCGCGGCGGAGCCGCCGTCTTCCACTTCCTCCTCTTCCTCGTCCTCGGGGGGATAGCCGTCCTCCTCCTGGAGGGCGGGAGGAAATTCCGCCGTGTCGGACAGGTCCCTGGGCTCCTCCTGGACCGCCTTCGCCCGCAGGTTCTCTGCCTTCGCCTGCTCCATGGCCTGGGCCAGCAGGCGCTGGACGTTGTCGTCAATTTCAGAGGCCTTCTCCTCTACCGGGTCGGTCTCCGGCTTGGTGTCGGGGGGGTAGAGCTCCTCCAGCCGGGAGAGAAGCTGTTCCTCCTGGGCGTGGAGGGCCCGGACCTTCTCTACATAAGCGGCGGTGTCCTGCTGAGCCTTCTTCAGCCGGTACTCCTCGGCCTGCATATCCTTGGAGATGGCGGCCTGGCGGTCCCGCAGCTCCTTCTCCGCCTGGGCCATCAGCTCGGATTTCTTCCGCTCGGCCTCCTGAACCAGGTCGTCCGCCATCCGCTGGGCGGCCATCAGCGCTTTACGCATGGCCTCCTCGGTGGAGCGGTACTCCTCTACCTTGTCCACCAGCACCTTCATCTTGTTTTTCAGCACCGCGTTCTCGTTGTAAAGCGCGGAGTAGTCCCCGGTGAGAACATCCAAAAACTCGTCCACCTGGGCCATGTTGTAGCCGCCAAAGGACGCCTTCTGAAAGGCGCGCTCGGAGACCTCCTGTGGTGTGAGCATAATCATCCCCCTAGTTCTCTATACAGACAGAAATATCTCTTTTTAAAAATACAGTCCGTTGTTCTCCAGCTCGTCGATCAGGTCACCCAGGATGTCCACGTTGTAGGGGGTGATGATATAGGTGGAGATGGCCACCTTCTTGATCTTGCCCTCCTGGGCGTAGGACACTCCAGCCAGGAAGTCCAGCAGGCGGCGGGCAATTTCGCCGTTGGTGGACTCCAGGTTGAGGACCACGGTGCGCTTCTCCCGCAGGTGGTCGGCAATGGAGGAGGCGTCCTCGAACCGCTCGGGCTTGACCAGCACCACCTGGAGCTGTGTGGCCGCCCGGATGTTGACCACCTTGTTGGACCGGCGGTCCTCCTCGGGGGCGGGGGCGCCGCCGTACCCGCCGTAGCCGCTGTCTCTGGAGGAACGGTCCATCCGCTCAGAGCGGTCCCGCTCCCGGCGCTCTACCGGACGGGGAGAGATGTCAAAATCATCATAGTCGTCCTCGTCTTCGTCCTCGTAGGGATGAGCCAGCCGCTTAAATTCGTCAAAAATTCCCATTCGTCAAGTCCTCTTTTCTTCAAAGATGTCATTGGTATGGGCACACGTCCATCAGTGAGCGGTACCCAGAGGCGGACGCGGGCCGAAGAGAGCGGTGCCCACCCGGACCAGGGTGGCGCCCTCGGCGATGGCGTCCTCAAAGTCGGCGCTCATGCCCATAGACAGGCAGTCCATAATACTTTGATTATCCGACATTTTGCTCATTATGTCAACAAAAAGATTTTGAATTTGAGAAAAATATTTTCTGTTTGCCCCAGGAAAGGCTGAAACAGGCGGAATTGTCATCAATCCGCGCAGCCGGACATGGGCGCAGGAGCAGGCCGCCTCCGCCAGGGCGGGCAGCTCCTCAATGGAGACGCCGCCCTTGCTCTCCTCGCCCGCCGCGTTCACCTCCAGCAGGATGTCCTGGACCAGACCCAGCTTGTCCGCCTGGGCGTCGATGGCCTGGAGCAGGCGCAGCGAGTCCACCGAGTGGATCAGGGATACCCGGCCCACCACCTGCTTCACCTTGTTGGTCTGGAGATGGCCGATGAAGTGGACGTCCGCCCCCACATAGGCGTTGGCCTCTAAATGGGCGGTGAGCTCCTGCACCCGGTTCTCTCCGCACAGCCGGACCCCCGCGGCGATGGCCGCTTGGATGGTCTCGTCGGTCTGTACCTTGGTGGCGGCGCACAGCGTGATCTCCGCCGGGTCCCGGCCAGCCGCACGGGCGGCGGCGGCAATTTTCTCCTGCACGGCTTTTACATTTTGGGACAGGTCCATGATAATTCCTTCTCTCTGTTTTGGAATGATGGCTCCCCCAGAGAGGGAGCTGTCACCGCCTCCGGCGGTGACTGAGGGAGTTTTCCGCTTCTGCGCTCCCCCCGTCACGGCTTTGCCGTGCCCCCCTCTGAGGTGGGGCTTTTATCCCTCGATCAGCAGTCCGTCCTGGAGGCCGGTGCCGTGGGTGATGACGGTATCCCCGGCCCGGAGGACCTTCCGGCCCGCCCCCACCGGGCGGACCACATAGTAGTCGCCGCCCTCATGGATGATCTCCGCCTCTTTAAACTCACTGCGGCCGTTGGTCAGGGCGTAGACCCCCATTTTTTCCTCGGGGGCCTGGGAGCCGGAGCCCTCCTCCGTGCCTTGGGCGGGAAATTTTACCAGGCGCAGGGCCTCTTTGGGCACCCGCAGGCCCGACCAGCTGTCGAAGATGAGCTCGACGGTCTGGTGGCGCAGGAGGGTGGTGAGGGTAAGGTAGCGGTTGGAGGAGAAGGCCACCAGGGTCACCTCCCCTTCGGTGGGACCAATCCGGTCCACCTTCATCTCCACATCCCGGTTCATCTCGCCGGAGAAGCGCAGGCAGGCGCTGTCCCCCTGTTCCAGCCGGGCGGCGGAGGCCTTGGGCAGGTTGGCGACGAAATACCAGGTGTCAGAAGTAATCAGCTTGCCCAGGGCCTGGCTGTCCTCGCCGGCGGGGCTGTCGATCAGCGCCTGGAGGGCGGAGGGGGTGAGCTCCGCCAGGCTGTCTGGGGTGAGACGGGATTCGTAGCCGTCCACAAGGTTGGAAAACACCCCGGGCGTGGGGGCGGTGACCTGGGTGGTAGCCCGGGCGGTCTGGCGGTTGAGCTCCGCAAGCTGGCTGCGCAGGCCCTGGAGACGGGCGGCGAGCTCCTCAGAGGTGAGGCTCTCGCCGTAGGTGTAGCCCCGCTTGAGCACACTGCTCTTCACCCCCAGCACCTGCTCCCGCAGCTGGGTGCAGTCCCCCCTGGAGTAGGAGGCCCGCAGACTGACCACCGCCTGGAGAATGTCCTCATCCAGCCGGGCGGAGGACTCCAGGTCCCCCGCCTGGGCGATGGTATCCTCCAGCAGATCAATCTCCATCTGCAGCTCCTCGATTACCGCCTGGTCAGACTGGGCCTGGCTGTTTTGATAGACCAGGGCGATCTGCTGCCCCACGCCTACCTTCTCCCCCTCCGCCCGGGTGACCTCCAGAATGCCGGTGGGGGCAGAGAGCACCCGGGCCTGCCGGACCACCAGGCCGTCCGCCGGGACGCTGTCATGGGCCGTGTAGGCGTAGACCTGGACGGTGCGGTAGGGCTCGGTCATGGCCGCATAAATGTAGCAGCCAAAGTACAGGGTGATTACTCCGGCAAATATCAGCATAACAAAGGTAATGAGGGATTTTCCTTGTTTCATTGGGGTTCTCTCTTTCTGTGTGTCTGCGGCCGCGGCCTGTAGGGGCGGATATTATCCGCCCGTCAGCTTGCGCCGCGCTTCCCGCCGGGGACGGGCGGGTATTACCCGCCCCTACAGTTCCTCCTCCGTCAGCGGCACAGGCCGCTCGGGGACAATGGTGGAGATGGCGTGCTTATAGATGATCTGCTGCTTGCCGTCGCTGTTCAGCACCACGGTGAAGGCGTCGAAGCCGGTGATGCAGCCCCGCATCTGGAAGCCGTTCATCAAAAACATCGTGACCGGCCGGCGCTCCCGCCGGGCCTGGGTGAGGAAGATCTCCTGGAGATTGTTGGTTTTCTGTGTTGTTGTCATTATGTAGCACTCCTTTTTTCTTTTCAGAGCGGGGCCGCCAGCAGGGGAAGTCCGGCGGCCCGCTCCTGAGTGCCGTTATAATATACCAAATTCTTCCAGAAATGCTGTCGAACGGTGCAGGACATCTGCAAAATTCGGGATGGGCTCCCAAAAAAGGGTCTTGGCCTGCTGGCCGCGCCGGAACCAGGTGCGCTGGCGCTTGGCGTATTGCCGGGAGCGCAGCTTGATCTGTGCCGCCGCGTCCGCCGCCGCCATCGCTCCGGAAATCACAGGGACCATCTCCTTGTAGCCGATGGCCTGCATGGCAGTGCACCGCTCTGGGACGCCGCTGTCCAGAAGGGCGCGCACCTCCCGCTCCAGGCCGGCCTCCAGCATCCGGTCTACCCGGCGGTCGATCCGCTCCCACATATCCTCCCGGCGCCGGAAATCCAGGGTTAGGGTGAGGGCGTCGTACCGGGGCGGGATGGCTTTCGTCTCCTCGTTGTGCTGGGTGATGGTCCTGCCGGTGGTCAGCCACACCTCCAGCGCCCGGACAATCCGCTTGGCGTCGTTGGGGTGGAGCCGGGCCGCCGACGCCGGGTCCGCCTTGGCCAGCTCGTCCAGCAGGGCCTGGCCCCCCTGTCTGGCGTACCGCTCCTCCAGCTCCGCCCGGAGGGTGCTGCCCCCATCAAAGGCGGCGAAGGTGCGCCCGGAGAGAAGAGAGTCGATATACAGCCCTGTCCCCCCGGCCAGAATGGGCAGCTTCCCCCTGGCGCACACCTCCGCTACACAGCGGGAGGCCATGTCTACATACCGGGCCACCGAGAAGTCCTCCGCCGGGTCCGCTACGTCCAGCATGTGGTGGGGTACCCCCTGTTTCTCCTCCTCGGTGGGCTTGGCTGTGCCAATATCCATGCGGCGGTAGATCTGCATGGAGTCCGCGGACACTACCTCGCCGCCGCAGCGCTTCGCCAGCTCCGCCGCCAGCCAGGTCTTCCCAGAGGCCGTGGGGCCGGTGATGACTAGAATCTTTGGGAGCATGAACGCCGCCTCCTTGCCATTGTTGTCGAAGCCTGGTATAATATCCCTGCCGTCCTTTGTCCTTCCTGTTAAAGGGAAGGAGGTGAATCCCTATGGAAGTGCTTACCCAAATTTTTGTGTCTGTCGCCGCACATATTATCGGCTACTTTGTGTGCCGGTGGCTCGACGGACATACCAGAGGACGGTAGGCAGAAAGAACCCCCGGAGAGTCGGCCCTCTCCGGGGGTTCGCCTGTGAATCCCACAGGTATGCTTACCCATATCGGCTGTTTCTATTATAGCACAGCCGCCCCGGAGTATGCAAGAGGTATGGAGAGATTTTTGTATTCGGTTTTGAGACTCCCCCCGTCACGGCTCCGCCGTGCCACCCCCCTCTGAGAGGGGGGCTTTTTTCCGCCTCTTGTAAGGCTTTGGATCATCCGTGAGTCCCAGCAGATAATCGGCAGAGATGTTGTAGTGTTGGCAGAGAGCGGCCAACCCTTCCACCGTTGTACAGGCGACACCCCTTTCAATCTCGCTGACATGGCTTTTCCTGGTGCCAATAACCAGTCCGAAATCGGTCTGTGTCTCTCCAGCCTTTTTGCGGCACTCTTTCAGGCGTTGGCCAAATAAATCTTTGGAAAACATAAAAAATCCACCTTGACAGATTAGTTAAAACAGAATATAATGCATATCAGAAGTACGTTAATAAGGAACTTATATATGGGGTGTGGATATGGACAGTTTGCTCTATGAAATCTACAGCAGCAACTACGATATTACCCCGAAACGGGACAAAACGCAGCAGGAACTTTATGAAAAGCTCTATGCAGAGTGGGACAAAGTACAGCAAATATTTGGAGATGAGTTCATTAACAGCATCTTCAATATTCAAGGAGAACTGGAAGACTGGCAAAGCTTTTACTACTACCGCCAGGGGTTCCGCCTGGGCGCTCAGCTGATGATGGAGGTCTTCACATCGGCCACTGAGTGACCGCGTTATAGGCGGTCCGGGCCAGGTCCAGAAAGCGGTCCATTCGGGGGAAGAAGCTCTCCTCAATGCGCTGGGTCAGCCTGGCCTGATCCTCCGCGCTGCCATAGAGCCGGATATAGGCATCGTCTGCGCTCCGGCCCAGCTCCCAGCCGCCGCCGGAGGCGCCGGAGCCGATGCTGGCGTCGGTGGTGACGGTGATCAGGTGGGCCCCGTCCTCCCCCGGACCGGGGCGAATCTCCACCTTATCCTCCGGGCAGCACAGCAGGGCGCTTCGGAATTCCGAGCTGCCCAGCACCTGCCGGGTGAAGGGCTTGTAGTTGGTCCGGATGAGCCGCTTTTGGGTGACCTCTGGATAGCCCAGGTCGGCGGCGTAGCTGGCGACAGCCGGCGCAACCTTTAAAATCGTGTTCAGCCCGCCGGACAGCGGTTTCCGCGCCCCAATTATCAGCTCATAGGACTTGGCCAGCTCCACGGCAATCCGGGCCTGGACGTGGTAAAAGGGCCCATAGCGCCCGCTCACTTTGTACAGGTTCACCGCCAGGGGCCGGCCCCTCCAGGTGAGAATCAGCAGGGCGTCGTCCTCCTGGCCGCCCAGGTACTGCCCTACATGCGCCCTGTAGTAGCGATACAGACAATCGTTCCAGGACATAGGCGACCTCCTTTTACGCTCGTTTGAACTGCTTCTCCAGCTCCTTCTTGCTCAGCTCAATGGCTACCGGCCGGCCGTGGGGACAGTATTTCACCTGGCCGGACATCACCGCCTGAGCCACCCGCTCCAGCTCCTGGGGGGCGCTGTGCCACCCCCCCTTAATCGCCGCCTTGCAGGCCATGGTGTGGAGCAGCTCGTCCCGGGCGGCGGCGGGGTCGGCGGAGCCGGCGGTGAGCAGCCGCTGTGCCAGCTCCTCCAGTACGGCGGGGATATCCCCCACGTCCACGTCGAAGGGGGCCTGACGGACCGCCAGATCGGAGCCCAGCTCGTCCACCTCGAAGCCAAACTCCTCCAGCAGCGCCCCCTGGGCCAGCAGCGCCTCCCGCTGGGCCGGCGGCAGCCGGCAGACCGCCGGGGTGAGCAGGGTCTGGGCCATGGGGTCGTAGCCCTCCGCCTTCATCCGGTCGAAGTTCATCCGCTCGTGGGCGGCGTGCTTGTCGATGAAGTAGACCGTCTCCCCCTGCTCCACGATGATGTAGGTGTTCAGCACCTCCCCGGCCAGACGCCAGGGGGACTCCAGGCCTTCCTCCCTTTGAGGGGAAGGTCCTTCTGTAGGGGCCGGCGCCTTCGCCGGCCCGCGCTCAAGAGGCGGAACACTCACCGGCGGGCGCTCAAGGGACGGGGTGTTGACTGGCGGGCGGCCGAGGGCGGCCGCCCCTACAGGCTGTTCTGCCGGCCTGGGAGGTGTATAGGCGCTGTCGTGGACCCGGGCCACGGTGGGGAGCGCCGCCACAGAGGCCGGGGCCTTCGCCGGTCCGTGCGCAAGGGGCGGAGCACTCACCGGCGGGCGGCCGAGGGCGGCCTGTTTTACCGGGCCGGAGGGGGCGGCGATCCGCAGCTGGTTCTCTGTCACCGTGTCCTGCCTGCGCACACCGGAAATCTCGGTGTTTTTCAGCACCGCCTGGGGGTGGGAAAGGTCCCCCTCCAGGGTGGAGAGAACGGCGTGATACACCGCCGAGAATACCGCCCGCTCCCCGCCGAACTTTACCTCCGTCTTGGCCGGGTGGACGTTGACATCCACGGCGCTGAGCCTGGTGTGGAGATGGAGGACGCAGCCGGGGAATTTGCCCACCATCTTCTGGTTTTTATAGGCCTCCTCCAGGGCGGCGGTCATCAGGGAGGACTTCACCTGCCGGCCGTTGACAAAGAAGAACTGCCAGCTCCGGCTGGCCCGGCAGCAGGCGGGCATGGACACAAAGCCGTCTACCGACATGTCCTCTCCGGTGAATTTAACCTCTCGGAAGCCCAGGGCCAGCTCCCGGCCCAGCACGGCGTAGACGGCGGATTTCATCTGGCCGTCGCCGGGGGTTAACAGCTCCTGCCGGCCGTCCCGGATGAACTTGACGCTGACCTCCGGGTGGGACAGCGCCGCCCGCTGAACCACCGCAAAGACGGCGGCGCCCTCGGCGGCGTCCTTTTTCATGAATTTCAGCCGGGCGGGGGTGTTGAAGAACAGGTCCCGCACCACCAGGGTGGTCCCCAGAGGACAGCCCGCCTCCTCCACCGCGCCGGGGACGCCCCCCTCCAGGGTCAGCGAGGCCCCTAATTCCGCCTGCGCCGTGCGGGTCAGCACCTCGATGCGGGAGACGGCGGCGATGGCGGCCAGGGCCTCCCCCCGGAAGCCCAGGGTGCCGATGGCCTCCAGGTCCCGCTCGGTGCGCAGCTTGCTGGTGGCGTGGCGGAGAAAGGCCGTTTTCAGCTCCCCCGCCGGGATGCCCTTCCCGTCGTCGGACACCCGGAGAAAGGTGAGCCCGCCGTGGCTGATCTCCACCGTCACGGTGGACGCCCCGGCGTCGATGGCGTTCTCAATCAGCTCCTTGGCCACGCTGGCCGGCCGCTCCACCACCTCGCCGGCGGCAATCAGGTCGGCTACATGGGGGTCTAATACTTGGATGTTTGGCATAGCTGCGCTCACTTTCTCTTTGGTTTTAAGCGGGCCTGGGGGTCGTCCACCAGAC
>JAAWEX010000206.1 GCA_022794495.1 Lawsonibacter sp.
TTAAGGGAGGAAATATTGTGAGCAATACAATTCAACCGGGTTACGGGACGCAGACATACAGCACCCCTGCAAAGTCCCGCGAGGCAAAGCAGACGGGGATGCGGGGCGGCAGCTTCATGGATATGGCGGCGCAGGCCAGCAGAAGCAGGGCTGACACGTTCACCACCGGCCTGGGCGGTCTGGCAGGTATGGCTGCGATGCCCACCAGCCTGATGATGGATCTGGCGGTTCGCTCCGGCGGACAGGTACAGACCGCAGGAACGGAGGCGGTGGAGGCCCCCTCTCTGGAAACCATGCTGAAAGCGAAGTATCCCAACATCCACTACCACGTTTTTGATGCCAGCAGCGGCTATTGGCGCACCAGGAACGACTACCCCCACTATCTGCTGTACCAGGACGGGGACGAGGCCAGAGAGACTCTGGAGAACTGGCAGCCCGACGGGCCCAATCCCTTCTACGGCTCCATAGACGGCAGGTTTACCGCGCCCAAGGAGATTCACGCCCTGGGCAACGTTCCGCCTGGGAGCAAGGCCGTAGTTATCCATCCCAAGGTGCAGGCGCGCATGGAGCAAGACCCGGCCTACGCCCAGGAGATTTTTGCGAAGATCGACACATGGTTTGCCTTTGACGCGGCGCGGAACGAGGCCATCATGCCTGGCAGCACCTGGGATATGTCCCAGGCCGTTGCCATCGGGGAGGACGGGAATATCTGTAATGCCTGTTCCTCCAGCGCAGGCGGCGAAATCACCTACTCCAAGAGCGGTTCCGATGAGGAAGAAAGCTGGTGGGATTTGCGTATGGCCCGCCACGCCGAGTTTATGAAGCTGGCGGTGAAGAAGCAGATTCAGCGGCACATCCAGGCTGACCAGCTGGCCGCGTCCGCTGCGGCGAAATCCCAGCTTGCCGCCATGCTGGCGGGCGGGAACCTGCGGGAGATTTTCGGCAGCGAGATTGCCGGTATCCCCACCGAAACCGTTTTGGCGATCACGCAGTCCCAGGTTTGGGGCGGCGGAGCAATTTTGTGAAGGACCCTCTCAAAATAAGGCGGAAGGACAAGGCCCGGCTGGGCCTTGTCCTTCCGCTTTTTGTTCAGATAACTATACTACATCTATATTTTTACACTTTTTACCACATCCAGCAGAGCACGGCTCATATCCTCCATCCCTTTTTCCACCATCCGTTTCTCCTCACCGATGATGGCCAGAGAATACTCTGCAATCCCATTACGGTTGAGGATTGGCACAGTCACCGAGGCCACACCGTCGTCCTGCTCCGAGATGGTAATACAGTAACCCCGGCAGCGAATTTCCTCTATCTCTGCCTCAATATCTGCCCGTTTCTCACCATAAATCTCACAGCGATCCAAATAACGCGCTCGGAACTGCTGGGACTGCCAAGCAAACAGCGTCTTGCCTGTAGACCCTCGAAGGAAGTCGCTCAACCGGCCTACCCGCGATTGAATACGCAGCATATTAGAGGACTGTATCTTTTCCACGCACACTGGCAGCCCGTCAATCATGGCGGTAAGAACCACATCTTCATTATACTTGTCCCGAAGACGGTGCATTTCCTGGAGCAGTAAATCCTCAGTGGACAAGCTGTGGGTGATGGCGCTGGAAATCATCAGCAGCTTGCTGCCCAGCTTATACTTGCCATTGGGGGCGTCCTGTACCAGCCAGCCCTGCCTGGCGAGGGTCTTAACAATATTAAACACGGTTGTTTTTTGCAGCCCCAGTTCCTTGCTGATCTCAGCAATTCCAAGGGGAACAGCATTTTTACTGCCAAACAGCTCTAGAATATTGGTGGCTCGGATAATCGAATTAATATACTGCGAATGTTTATTCTCAGTTTCCAATGATACAAACCCCATTCTTTTTTCAATGATTCTAACAGTATAGCTTGTTTAAGAAAATATTTCAAGCTGTTCCAGTACAATCCAGAGAATTTGTCCATTTTGTCAAGGACTTTTTAAAGAATTTACCATAGAAACCGAAAAAGAAATATGGGGGCACCTGTGAGCAGGCAGTTAATCCTCCTGGTCCAGAGCCAGGATTGTATGGCATAATACCTGGGCGCCGTGAATTAAATCCTGCTCTTCGGTCCACTCCTCGCCGCAGTGGCTCAAACCGTCCTTACTGGGGACGAAGATCATGCCAATGGGAAGGCAATGTGCAATGGGGTTGGCATCGTGCCCGGCGCCGCTGGGCATCACAATATGGCTCACGCCAGCCTGTGTGGCCGCGGCGTCAATTACCTGCATCAGGTGCGCGTCGCAGCGCACGGAGCCCTTGTCAATCTTCTTCTCAATATCAAATTCAACGGTGTCAATTCCAGCGGCAATCTCCTCAATTTGGCGGAGCAGCTCATCTGTCTTCTCGTGGTCCATGTGGCGCATCTCAAAGGTACACTCCACCCGCCCGGGAATAACATTCTCCGAGCCAGGCCAAAGCTGAACGGTGCCCACGGTTAAAACCAGCGTGTCGTCAATCTGGCGGCAGCGCCTGTCGGCCTCGGCAATCAGACGGGACATAGCCACCATAGCATCCCGGCGGTTGCTCATCATGGTCGTGCCGGCGTGGTTGCTGTGCCCCTTGGCAGTTACCTTGTAGCGGACAATGCCCACAATTCCGCTGACCACGCCCACGTCCAAGTTTTTATTGAACAGGGTATCCCCCTGTTCAATATGTAACTCCAAATAACATTTCGCATTGGAGAAGTCCCGGCGGCAATCCAGAATCTCCTGGACCGTATGGCCGTACTGTGCCAAGGCCTCTTTCAGGCCCGGCTGAGCGGGGTCTACAAGGCCGGCAATAGCCCGGCTTCCAAAGGTTCCGCCGATTGGGTTGGACTCCTCGGCATTAAAGCCGTAAATCTCCAGGGGGCGGCGCAGCTGTTTCCCCTCCCGGCGCAGCCAGCCGGTCACGGCCAGGCCCGCCGCCACACCATAAGCGCCGTCAAACAATCCGCCAGAGGGAACCGTATCCAGATGGGAGCCAAGCACAATACTTTCAGCCCCTGGCTGGCTCCCGGGCAGCACGCCGTGGATATTACCGGCAGCGTCCCGGCTCACCTCCATCCCCAGCGCCCGCATTTCCTGCTCTACAATATCTACAGCCTGGAAATATTCCGGGCTGTAGCAGGTCCTGGTGTAGGAGCCGTCTTCGTTATGGCCTGCCTGTCCGATTTTTCGTAAAATTTCGGATACGTGATTCATATCATTTCCTCCCTTTTTCCATAAAAGCGGTGTCGCCATATTTCCAGCTGAATGTGGAAAACTGGCAAAAATAGAATAGACGCGGCGGCGGATGCCGCCGCGTCTAAAGCGGGTACAGCCTGATTATTTGTTCAGGGCAGGGCGGACAAACTCGCCCCAGCCGGATGCACTTTCATCCACAATGCCGTCCTGGAAAACCACACGGCCACGGACCACAGTGCAGTCAATCGCACAGTCAAGCTCCCAGCCCTCGTACACCTTAGAGATGCCTTTCGCCTGGGAATAGCTGTCCTCAGCGCGGCAGATAACTTTTTTGTCCAGATCAACAATGACAAGGTCGCCATCGGAACCAGCGGCAATAACCCCTTTCTGGGGGAAGATATTAAAGCACTTGGCAGGGTTGACGCTGCACAGCTCCACAATTCGTTCCAGGCTGACTCCCCGCTTGCGGCCCTCTGTGATCATCAGGGGAAGGCGCAGGTCGATGCCGGGAAAGCCGGAGGGGGAGAGGAAAATATCTTTCTCGCCATTTTTGTCCAGCTTTTCTTTCTCAGAGACCAGGAAGGGGCTGTGGTCGCTGCCAATGAAGTCTACAGTGCCATCCTTGACATAGTCCCACAGCTTATCCACCTCTTCCCGCTTGCGCAGGGCGGGGTTGCACTTGGCATAGGCGCCCAGGCGCTCTACATAGCTCTCGTCCAGCAGCAGATAGTGCGGGCAGGTTTCTACCAATACCTTTTGCCCGGCCAGCTTGGCCTGCTTGGCCAGTTCCATCGCGCCGCAGGCAGACACATGAACCAGCTCGATGGGACAGTCCACATCCTTGGCGAATTTCAGCATCTTGGAGATCGCCTCAATTTCCACAATCGGAGGCCGGGATTCACAATGGGCCAGGTTCTCGCCCTGCCGCCCCTGCTGGCGGATGCGCTGGATAAAGCCGGTAACCAGTTCATTGTCTTCGGCGTGGGCGGCCACCGGCAGCCCAGTTTTTTTCACTTCCTCCAGCACGCGATAGAGCTGATCGTTATTCGCGCTGGTCAAGCCCACAAACTCGGCATCCCGTCCCTCGGGCGCGGCGTGAAGAAAGGTTTTGTAGGCCACAATGCCCTCGTGGCTCAACGGCTCGATAGCCTCGGGGTGCTCGCCGCCAGCAGCGCCAAAAAAGCAGAAGTCCACACAGCTGCCCTTCTCATGCCGGTCGTTGGCGGCACACTCCCGGCCCTTGCACAGGTCGATACGATTGCGGAGTATCTCACTGTTCCACTGGGGCGGCATGGAGATGGGGTGCTCAAAGAAGGTTGTGCAGCCCCCTGCGGCGGCAGCGCGGGTGCCGGCCTCAAAGGTCTCGCGCTCCCAGTGGCCGGGATCACGGTAATGTACATGGGTATCAATTCCACCGGGCAAGACGTACTTTCCAGCAGCATCAATCGTCTTAGCAGACTCGGGCAGAGCTCCCGGCTGCGCAATCATAGCAAATTTGCCATCCTGAATGCCTACATCGACCTTGCGAAAGCTGCCCTCAATGAATACCAAGCCATTTATGATTGCCAAATCTAACATAATATTTGACCTCCTATAAAGATGCGTTCATTAAGCGGTATAGGTGTCCCAAACAGCGGGATCAACTGCAGCTTTAATTGCCTCGCGCTCAGGCTGGGCAGCGTCACGGAACACCTGCCGCTGCTCATCAGTCAGATCTACAAAGGTACATCCGAAATCTTCAATCTCCTGGCTCCACTCCGCTTCCTTTGCCAGCGCGCTGTTTGTAGCGGTGTTGCAGCCAATCTTTACGGCCTCATCAAAAAGCGCTTTATGCTCCTCGCTCAGGCTGTTATAGAAGTCCAGGTTAACAACCCACTGCTGGGTCTGTTGAAGGTGGTTTGTCTTCGTAATATATTTCTGCTGTTCATATAGCTTTGCGGAATAAATGGTTTCTACAGGGTTTTCCTGTGCGTCTACCGTTCCCTGCTGCAGAGCGGTATACAATTCACTGAAATTAAAGGGGGTAGGGGTAGCTCCCATACTCTGCCAGCCCTTAATATGGAAATCATTCTGCATCACGCGGAAGGTGAGCCCTTTCAGATCTTCCGGCGCATAAATGGGCTTATTGGCAGTCGTAGCCCGGAACCCATGAACGCTGTAGCCCGCCAGATAGAACCCTTCTTTGGCATAGACCTCACGCATAGTGGACAAGAAATCCTCATCCTCCATAAACTTCGCCTTTACATCATCAATATTATCAAAATTATAAAACAGATCGTGAATCACTGCATTGGGAATATAGTTCACGATGATGGAATTTGCAAGAGTCATCTGGATATTGCCGCTCTGAACCATCTGGCACAGTTCATCATCGCTGCCCATGGAATTGTTGGGATATACATTCACGGTAATAGCGCCGTTAGAGTTAGTCTCCAAATAGTCTTTCATTGCGAGGCATCCCTCTTGTACCGCAGTGGCCTCCGAGCCAAAATGGCCAACATTGATGGTGATGCTTTCACCGCTGGTCTGATTGCTGTTAGAGGGGTTTTTGTTGCTGCTGTTTGGGTCGCTGCTGTTGTTGCCGCAAGCAGTCAGGCTGAATACCAGCGCAAGGGCGGAGGCCAGGGAAATAATTTTTTTCATGTTCAGTTTCCTCCTAAATAATTTGTCGTTGCAGCACTTGGCTGCATTCTTGTTTAACGCCGACGGCTTTGAACCGGGACGCATAAACCGAAGAGTTTAGCCCATCAGGCTTGGAAGAACCAAGGTAATCTGCGGAATATAAGTGATCAGCATCAGTGCCAGAATAAACATGACGATAAAGGGGAATGCATGCTTTGCAATACGTGTGATTGGAATTTTGGTGATGGAGTTCGCCACAAACAGATTTGTCCCAATCGGCGGCGTGACAAATCCGATTGCCAGATTGACCGTCATAATAACGCCGAAGTGAATGGTATCTACCCCATACTGTTGGACAATAGGCAGCATAATAGGAGCCAGAATCAGGATACAAGGCACTGTATCCATAACCATACCTGCAAACAGCAAAAACACATTGATAACAAGCAGTACCACAATCTTGCTTTGAACATGGCCTACTACAAAAGCTGCCAAAGCCTGTGGGATATTTAAAATGGTCAAAACCCGCCCAAACACAATACTGATGGAAAGGATCAGCATAACAGGGGTCGCAGTACGTGCCGTATCAATCATGCATCCAATCAGTTTTTTCAGGTTGATAACACGATAGGCCAGCACACCAATTAAAAGCGCATAAATAACGGATACACAAGCCGCTTCCGTGGGGCTGACAATACCTCCGTAGATACCACCCAAGATAATAACGGGAGCTAGTAACGCAAAAAATCCTTCTTTGAAAATGGAAATAAAACCCTTTTCCCGCAGTGCCTGAGTGTTTTTTTCAATGGTTAGGTTCATGCGTTTTTCTTTTTTGCTGAAATAGAAAATGATATAGGCGATTAAGCAAAGCCCAATCAGCAGGCCGGGCAAAATGCCGGCGATAAACATATCGCCAATAGAGGCCCCTGTTGCCAGTCCATAAGTGATAAAGGGGATACTAGGCGGAATGATAACACCTAAACCACCCGATACTGCAATCATTGAGGTCACAAAATCTCTTTCATATCCCAAACTGGTCAGCAATGGAATACACATCGTTCCGATGGCCGCCACTGTAGCCGGGCCAGAACCGCAAATGGCACCATAAAACAGGCAAGTGACTACCACCGCGATTGGTAAACCTGCGGGAATATTGCCGAAGAAGTAGGAAAAAAAGTTATAAAGCCGGTTGGACATTCCACTCTCCGCCATAATACTTGAGGAGAGCATGAACAGGGGAATTGCAATCAGAACGTATGAATCCATGCCATTTACCATGGTTTTAACAAAATACTCAGCGTCGCAGGTAAATGATGGATTTAGTAAATAGACAGACAGAGTAGACCAGCCTACAGAAAAAGCGATTGGTACGCCCAATGCTAAAAATGCGACAAAAATGACAAACATCATATGTTTTCTTCTCCTTCCGCAGGTCTCTTAACTAAACCATGAATCTTTAAATAAAACTTTTGTATAATACGAAATACGCCAAAAATCAATCCCAGTTCCAATGCGCCATAAACAAAGGCCATTGGCAAATGCAGACCGGCAGAGGTTTGACTGCTTTTTGCAACCTGCTGAATGACGGCGAAACCTGCCGGAAGCAGGTAGAATACAAACGCCGCCCCTATAATATCTTGAATCCAACTGAGCACTGGAATGAATTTGGGAAAAATGACCTCAATGATATTAACTCGCACATGGGTTTCATTTCGAATCCCGTAACTTATCCCCATAAACACAAACCAGATAAACATATACCGGGTGGCCTCCTCGGACCAGGTCAGAGGCGCCTTTACCACATAGCGGAAAAACACATGTATGGACATCATAACAACAACGCCGCACAAAAAGACGGACATCAGCACCTCTTCAAAGTGCAGGTCAAGCCAGGAGAGTATTTTTTTCATTCCGCAATAAGCTCCTTCCCATTAAAATAAAACTTGCGGTATATCAACTGTTTTCCGATCACCCCCGCTGCGGTTATTCCTGTATTATGAACGCGTTCCTTATATCAGAATTAGATTATCATGCAGACACTGCCCTGTCAATACAAAAATGAAAAATAAACAAAATTTTTATATATCTCCCCCCTCTCTATGTGAATAACTTCACAAGCGTGGCGCGTTGTTTTCACATCAAAATTATTCTCATAGCTAGAATTTGTCCAATACACGGAATTTATATCAACATAAATTCTGCGTATTGGACTATAGCATGGCAGCCAGCAAGGCCGTATTGACATCCTGGAGTATAATTATAATGTCATAAGTTTAATGTATTGGACTTTTGTGTCTGATTCTGATATAAAGGAGCTATCAGACCTATATTAAGGAGGACAATGTGATGAACATTGCG
The DNA here is from genome assembly GCA_022794495.1 of Lawsonibacter sp. Taxonomy (GTDB): domain Bacteria; phylum Bacillota; class Clostridia; order Oscillospirales; family Oscillospiraceae; genus Lawsonibacter. The sequence goes on from JAAWEX010000206.1 coordinate 8,177, forward strand.
GAAAAGTTTGATAAGCTGGGTGTGGACAACGCTCCTGGCCAGGAGTCTCTGCAAAAAAATGTGGCTTTGGACCTGCGCGGCGAAAAACTGGACGGCCCCGCCGTTGATTTCTCCCACGGTGACGTGGACGCCCATGTCCCCACTCCGGGCAGCTTCGAGGTGTTCGCCCAGGGTGTTGAGGAGGGCGGCGCCCAGGCATACACGCCCTACCGCGGCAGGAAAGCCATTCTGGAGCATGTGGCCAAGCATCTGGCCGCGTTTACCGGAGCGGCCATCGACCCCAGCCAGAATGTAATCCTGACTCCCGGCACCCAGGGGGCGCTGTTCCTGGCGATGGGCGCCAACATCATGCCCGGCGACAAGGTGGCCATCGTGGAGCCTGACTATTTCGCCAACCGGAAAATGGTGGAGTTTTTCGGGGGCGAGATGATCCCTGTGCCTATGAGCTACGAGCAGGCCAGCGGCTCCGGCATTGACCTGGCGGCTTTGGAGTCGGCTTTCCAGCGGGGGGCCAGACTGTTTCTGTTCTCCAACCCCAATAATCCGGTGGGCTGTGTCTACTCCTATGACGAGATTGTGGGTATTGCTGCGCTGGCCAAAAAGTATCAGGCGACCCTGCTGGTGGATGAGCTCTACTCCCGCCAGGTATATCCCGGCGTCGCATACACCCACCTCTGCGCCCAGAAGGAAATCCCTGATAACCTGATCACCATCATCGGCCCCTCCAAAACTGAGTCCCTCAGCGGCTATCGCCTGGGCGTGGCTTTTGGTACGGCGGAAATTATTGAGCGCATGGAAAAACTCCAGGCCATCATGGCCCTGCGCTGCAGCGGCTATAATCAGGCCGTGTTCAAGACCTGGTTCAATGAACCGGAGGGCTGGATGGCGGCCCGTGTGGCGGCCCATCAGGCTATCCGGGACGCCATTCTGGAGAAATTGAATGCCGCACCCGGCGTGTCTGCAAAGCCCACCGAAGGCGGCAGCTACCTCTTTGTCTCTATCCCTGAGCTGGATGTTTCCCTGCACCAGTTCATCCGTATCCTCCGGGAGCTGGCCAATGTGACCGTAACGCCCGGCACAGAGTTTGGCCCCCAGTTTACCCACCAGTTCCGCATCAATTTCTCTCAGGACAAAGAGAACGCGGTATTTGCGATCGAACGCCTGCTGGCGGTTATGGATCGCTACAGAAAGCAGTAAGGAGGTCAACGATGGAAAAGCAAAAGAATCCGATTCCCCAGGGGAAATATGTCCCTGCGACCCGGTCGGGGAATCTCATTTTCACAGCTGGAATGACTTCCCGCAAAAACGGGGTTTTGATCCTCACGGGGCGGGTCAAGGCGGGCGAGCCTCTGGAAACCTATCGGGAGGCTGTATATCAGGCCGCTGACAACGCCCTGACCGCCGCGCTGAACAAGCTGAACGAGGGGGAAAGCATCGCTCAGGTGCTCTCGCTGATGGTCTATGTCAATGCGGAGGACGGTTTCACCATTCACTCTAAGCTGGCTGACTTCGCGACCGACTATCTGTGTGAAAAGCTGGGGGACGCCGGCATCGCCGCCCGCGCCGCCCTGGGCGTCGCATCTCTCCCCGGCAATGCTCCTGTGGAAATTCAGATTATTTGCGCTGTGTCCTGACTGAATCCGAGACGAAAGGGAGACGAAGTGTTGTGCTAAAGAACAGTGCCAATTATATCTATCAGGTGTACAAGGAAAAAAGCTTTTCCAAGGCTGCACAAAAGCTCTTCGTCTCCCAGCCGGCGCTTAGCGCCGCGATTCAAAAGGAAGAAGCGGTATGGGGATGCTCCTTCTTCGACCGCAGCACCAATCCGATTGAATTGACTCCGGAGGGCAGAGCGTTTATTGCCGCTATTGAACGCATGAAAGATATTCAGCAGGAGCTGGAAACCTATTTTGAAGCGCATATTCAAGAGCGCCAGCACACGCTGAACATTGGCGCTCCGGCATTTTTCTGCGCCTATGTTCTGCCGCCCATCATCCAGGAATTTCAGATGAATCACCCCACCTGCCGGATTAATATTATCGAGGCCTGCGATGAGGATCTGATGGAATGTCTCCAGAGGGATACCATTGACGCCTGCCTGACTGTCCAGACCTGGCCCAGCAGTATGTTTAAGTCGACGGCAATCGGAGAAGAAGATGTAATCCTTGCTGTTCCGGCAGCTTTCCCGGTTAATAAGAAGTTGTCCGAATACCAGCTTGGCGCAGATGATATCAAAAACGCCTCCCGGCTGCGCGACGGCTGCCCCCGCATTTCAGTGGGAGAGTTTAAGGATATGCCGTTTCTCCTTTTGAAGCAGGGAAATGATATGTACAGCCGTGCAATTAAGATCTGTAAGCAGGAAGGATTTGCACCCAACACATTTGTAACGCTGGCGCAGCTGTTAACCTCTTATCATATGGTAGCTGCGGGCATGGGCGTCGCGTTTATTCGGGCCGGGTTAATGAGCTATGTCCATGGAGACGTGTGCTTTTATGCGCTGGACAGCCAAGATACAGTGCGCAATATCAATTTAGTCTGCAAGAAAAACCGCACCTTACCGGATACAGTTCAAAAATTTCTCAGCTACCTGTCACACTACTACAGATAAACCTCTTTCCCTCAGCCGGCCATTCCGTCAGAATGGCCGGCCTTGCTCTGCCTGTTAAAAAGCAGGACCGCCCCGGTGGTCGGGTGCGGTCCTGCTTTATGGGGGTCGGGGAGGGGTTTTTTCTATCTGGCCAGCACAAAAAGGTTGGCGTCTGTAGCGAAGTTGGCAAAGGAGTAGAGCACGATCACTGTGTCAATACCGTGCTCCTCCACATACCCCTTGACGCTGGTCAAGTTGTCCCGGGGGTCGAAGAGGTGAACTTCAGAAAACCGCTCGGTGAGGAAGGGGGCAAGGGAGTCGGAATAGGAGTCTCGGATGACCAGAGCCTTGGGGCCGGTGCTCCCCTCCTTCTCCACCACGCACAGGGGCTGACGGCCTCCCAAAAAGTAGGAGTACTTATCCTTGACATTCAGATAGCTGTCCACATAGAGACTGCCCTCTTCGGGGGTGCCCTTGAAATAGGAGGTCACCTTGATTCCCTGATCCGGGACATAGGTGTCGATGGCGTCTGGGGGCAGCCAGCGCACCCCGGAGGTAGAGAAGCTGGTGCCGTTAAACTGGCTGGTGACGGTGGTTTTCTGGTAGTCTGCCAGGTCGATGGGCTCCATGCCCAGGGCCTCAAAAATGGCGTTGGCCCCGTAGTAGGCCCCCAGGCTGGTCCAGTGGTGATCGGTGCGGTAGTAGATGTCCTCTCCGCTGTGCGCAGTCAGGGCGGAATGCAGGTCGATGGTGGAGGCCCCGGTGGAGAAATAGAGCTGGTCTATGATAGCTTTTTCGTCAGCGGTGGGGGCGCCCGCCGGGAGGCGGTCCCTCCAGATTTCGGCAGCGGAGGGAATAAGGCCGAAGTACACCGGGACGGACACATTGCCCACCAGGGCGTCTACATAGCCCATATCCTCTT
>JAAWEX010000053.1 GCA_022794495.1 Lawsonibacter sp.
ATCAAAACACTGTCCACAGGAAAACCTGTTGAACTGTCCATTCGAGGCGAGTTGTCGGAAATTGCGGATAGTGTCAATCAGGCATCCCAGGTGTTGAGCCGGCAAAACCAGGCCCGTGCCAACTGGATCAGCGGCGTTTCTCACGACATCCGCACACCGCTTTCCATGATTATGGGATATGCCCAGCGGATTGCCGGAGATCACGAGGCCAGTGTAAATATTCAGCAGGAAGCGGAGATTATCCGGGCGCAGAGCGCGAAAATTAAGGATTTGGTACAGGATTTGAACCTGGTATCGCAGTTAGAATATGAAATGCAGCCGCTCAATAAGGAGCCGGTGCGCCTGTCCAAGCTGCTGCGCTCCTATGCGGCAGACCTGCTTAACGCTGGAATCCCCGAAAAATATTCGGTAGAAATGGAAATTTCAAAAGGCGCTGAAGCTGCGGTCATAGAATGCGACGTACGGCTGATCTCGCGGGCAATCAACAATCTGGTACAGAACAGTATCAATCATAATCCGCAGGGCTGCGCCATCTGTCTGAGCCTTGACTGCTTGGACGCCGGCCTATCCCTCGTCATTGCCGACAATGGTGTGGGTTTGTCCGCTGAAAAGCTGCGGGAGCTGGAAGAAAAACCGCACTATATGGAAAGCACCGATGAACGGCTGGATTTGCGGCATGGGCTGGGTCTGCTGCTAGTAAGGAAAATTGCGGAGGCACATGGCGGAGGAATGAAGATTGAAAGCGCGCCGCAAAGTGGGTATCAAACAGTTTTGACTTTTCCGAATAGTATTAATACCAATCATGCTTTTCGTTCCGGTCCAGGCCGTTGATCTGCGCCATTTCCGCCTGAACCAGCGCCGGGGTGATGGTCACCTGGGGCAGGAAAGATTCCAGCTCCTCCACATACCAGTTGGACAGGCCCAGGGAGCGGATTTTTCCTGTTTCCACAAATTTTTCCATGGCCCTGTACGCTTTCACATCGTTCCGGTCGGGGTGGTGCAGGAGCATCATGTCCACATAGCCGATATTCAGCCGGTCCAGACACGCCTGGATGGACTGCTCCGGCTTTGCCATCTCGCTGCCGGGATAGATCTTCGTGATAACGAAAACATCTTCCCGGTTGATGGTGCCCTCGTCAATAGCCTCCCGGATGGCCTGTCCCACCTCTTCCTCGTTGCCATAGGCGGAGGCGGTGTCGATGAGCCGGACGCCGCTGGCCAGGGCGGATTTGACCGCATTGACACAGGTTTCATCATGGAGGCTGTAGGTCCCCAGGCCGTTGATGGGCATTTCATAGCCGCTGTTGAGGGTGACGCTTTTGCTTTCAAAGCTGAAAGCTGCTGGATTGGTGGCCGGAACTGCCGGCTGCGGCAGATTCAGGCCGTTGATCCATTCCTCCACCGTGCTGCGGCTGGTTCCCCCGGCGAAGCGGCGTCCGGTAATCCAATTCGCGCCGGGGGCCAGAGGCTTGATGCTGCTGTCGCTGTACCCGCTGGAGTGGGACGTGCAGAAGGGGACGATGGTTTTTCCGGCGAGGTCATAGCTCTCCAGGAAGGTGCTGATAATCCGGGGCGGCTGTCCGTGCCAGATGGGGAAGCCCAGGAAGATCACATTGTAGTCCGCCATGTTCGCCACGCTTCCGGAAATCGCGGGGCGGGCGGAGGAATCGTTCTGTTCCCGGTCAGCCCGGCCATTGGTGTAATAGGCGAGGTCGGCCTCTGTGTAGGGGACCTCCGGCACGATCTCATAGAGGTCAGCCCCCAAAATATCCGCCGCGTACTCCGCCAGGGGCCGGGTGGTGTTGGTAGCGGAGAAATAGGCCACCAAGGTTTTGCTGCCAGCTGCTGGCTGCTGCTGGCCGGTTGTCTTGCTTAAAAAGCGAAACAGCATAGAAGCCACTTCCCCTCGTTTGATATTGGTTTTCGGGTCAAAACGGTTATTTGCTGTCATTCCCTCCAGAATATCTCCCGCGCCTGCCCATTGGACTGCCGCCTGTGCCCAACCGGAAACGGAATCTCCATCGGAAAAGAATAGAGCTGCCCCAGCAAACGCAGTATCCGACGTGCCAGCCATCAGGCCGTTTTCCCGGCAGTATTCCACAGCCTGAGCGTACCAGGCATCGGCAGGGACATCCGAGAAAGTGGATGCGGGCTGTGCTTCAGACGTGAGCTTTGCGCTGTCCAGATCCGCCCCGCCGCTGGCGGCAGGGACCTGCGCTGCCGAGCAGGAGGTCATGGTCAGGAGGCAGACCATGCAGACGGCCAAGGAGAGAAATTTCAAACTTTTCATCCGGATGGCTTCCCGAAAGCCCCGGATCACATCCTTTGCTGTCATGTTTTCGCCCCCCTTAACGGTTAAAGCTGGTCCAGTGTGCCCGCTCCGCCTGGGGCGGCGTACGGCCCTGCTGCTGTCCGGCCTCGATGCACCCAAGCAGCCACGCCATGTTCCGGCCCAGGTTCCGCATGGTCTGGAGGCCCTCCTTGTCCTGCTCCACCAGCTCCGGGGCGGGGGCAAAGACCATGCTCCAGTAGGTGGAGGACACAATGGGCATTTCCGCATTCAGCAGATACTTGTTCAGCACATCCAGAGAGGCGGTGGTCCCGGCACGGCGGGCCGTCGCCACAACGGCGGCGGGCTTGTGGCGGAATGCCTCCGCTCCGGCGTAAAAGGCCCGGTCCAGCAGGGACAGGATCTGTCCGCTGGGATGGGCGTAGTAGACAGGAGAGCCAAACTTGACCTGATGGAAAAAACCAAGGCAGAGCTGGCCAGCTCGAGTGACAATATCAGCGGGGAAGTTTACATCGGCGGCGGGGAAACGGACGCGATTTCTCTGCTCGCCCAAACAGCCGGAAAACTGCAGGAGAAATACCCGCTGATCCATTATCACATTTACAGCGGCGATGCAGAAATCGTGATGGAGAAGCTGGACAAGGGCCTGATTGATTTTGGGCTTCTGGTGGGGCCGGCAGACGTGCGTAAATATGAGTATATGCGGCTTCCGATCAGCGACATTTGGGGTGTTCTCATGCGGAAAGACAGTCCACTGGCAGAGAAGGAAACGATATGCGCCCAGGACTTGTGGGATAAGCCGTTGATTGTATCTCATCAGACCTCCATCAGCGGCGATATGATGGCCTGGCTGAAAAAGGATGTCAGCAAACTGAATATTGTCATGACCTATGACTTGATCTTCAATGCGTCCCTGTTTGTGAAAAAAGGGATTGGTTATGCCATCGCACTGGACAAAATCATCAACACCACTGGGGACAGCGAACTCTGCTTCCGCCCGCTGTCTCCCACCTTGGAGGCCGGGCTTTGCATCGTGTGGAAAAAGTATCAGGTGTTCTCCAAGGCTTCTAAGGAGTTTCTGCGTCTGCTGAAAAGCGGGTGGGAGGGGAATCCGAATCCTAACGAAGGGGCAGATTGAAATTTGACTTGTATGCACATCTCTATTTCCACCGGCAAATTGATTTTGTATGCCCATTTTTGAACAATCAAAGGGTGGAACACAAAAAATGAAACCCGCCGGAAGTCCTTGAAACACAAGACTTTCGGCGGGTTTTGATCTGGCAGCCGGAGAAGGATTCGAACCCTCACAAACAGAGTCAGAGTCTGTCGTGCTACCCTTACACAATCCGGCTATTTCTCTGAGGAACGATAGTTATTATAGCAAATGTTCAGGATTTGTCAAGAGGTATTTTGAATCTTCTTGCTTTTTTTTCTGGGGACTGCTATAATAGCGAACCATGGAGCGAAGATGGCCCACTGGGCCGTTTGGCCAGCAGGAAAGGAGCAAGGTATGATGGACAGGAAATTAGGAGTAATTGGCTTTGGAAACATGGCGACTGGCATTTTAAATGCCGTCATAAAGTCCGAAGTACTCACAATGGACGAAATATCTGTATATGAAATCGACGATAAGGCCAGAAGGCGGGCGGAGCAGGCCGGTTATTTTGTGACTGAGAGCATGGCCCAGCTGTGCCGCAGCTGTGATATGGTTCTGTTGGCGGTGAAGCCGAACCGGGTGGCCGCGGCGCTGAAGGAGGCCGGCCCCGCGCTGGAGCGCAAGGCGTTGATGTCCATTGCCGCAGGCGTCCCCAGTCAAAAACTGAAGGAGTTCTGCGGCACCTATTTTCTGCGGGTGCTGCGGGTGATGCCCAACTACCCCGCGGTTATGGGGGTGGGCACCATGGTGCTGAGCAGCAACACAGATTTTACTCCCGAGGAGCGGGCCGAGGCGGAGCGTTTGATGGGCGCGGTAGGCCACGTGGAGTGGGTAGAGGAGCGGCACATGGATGCGGTCACTGGCCTGAGCGGAAGCGGTCCGGCCTTTGTAGCGCTGTTTATCGAGGCTCTGGCCGACGGAGGCGTGATGGAGGGCCTGTCCCGGCCCCAGGCCATGAATCTGGCTATGCAGACTGTGATGGGGACGGCGAAGCTCCTCCAGGAGGAGGGCGGCCTCCACCCCGGCGAGCTGAAGGACCGGGTGTGCTCCCCAGGCGGTACCGCCATCGAGGGGATCAAGGCCCTGGAGCTGGGTCAGTTCCGGCATACAGTGATGAACGCTGTAATTGCCGCCAGCGAGAAGTCGAAGCGCCTGATTTAAGATAACCGCGTCCCAGGCCGCTCTGCCGGCCTGGGACGCGGTATTTTGTCAAATCTCGCCGTGGTGGGTGGAATATCGCAGGGTAGACAGAGGCGGGGTGGTCCCCTCGATCTGTTCCACCGCGCTGCGCAGGTAGTGGAGGAAGCGGCGGGCGGCAGGGGAGGCGTCCTTCATGCTGGGGATCAGGATGCCCAGGCTGCGGTAGATGGGTGGGGAGAGGGGGAGGAGCACATTGTCGCCCTGGTAGCCCCGCAAAAGCAGCTCAGGCAGGATGGATACCCCCAGATTCTGTCCCACAAGGGCCATCATGGTGAACTCATTCCGTGCGGAAAAGACCTGCTTGGGGTGGATATCTATGGGGTCCAGGGAATGGTAGAGGTCCGGGTCGGTGTGGTAAGGCAGGATGCACACCGTCTCCTCCAGCCTGCGCAGGTGGAAGACAGGTTCCTGAGACAGGGGAGAGGAAGGGGCGCACACCGCCATATAGGGCTCGGTTTTCAGGGGAATCCACTCCATCCTCCCGTTTTTGCTGGGACTGGTGATGCCAAAGTCGATGGAGCCCTCCTCCAGGCCGGCCTCGATTTCGTCGGCGCGCCATTCCCAGATGTCCACGGTGATGTGGGGGAAGTCTGTATGGAAGCGCTCCAGAGCGGCGGGCAGCCAGTGGATTGCAATGCTCTCGTAGGCGCCGATGGAGATGTGCCCCTCCAGCACGCCGCAGATGGCGGAGGCCTCCTCGATGAAAAGCTCGTTGGCCTGGACAATCCGGCGGGCGAAGGGGAGGATGCGCTCCCCGTTAGAGGTCAGCACCAGACCCTTTCGGGTGCGGCTGAACAGGGGAAAGCCAATTTCCTTCTCCAGCCGCTTGATAATATGGCTGGCCCCCGACTCCGTATAGCCGATTCGCTTGGCGGCCTGGGTGATGTTCTCCTCCTCCACAGCTGTGAGGAAAAATTGCAGATCCTTAATATTCACGCTCTTCACCTCCGCTCTGCTGGGGGCTGTGTTCCCGGACAAATTTTTGAAAAAGCGGAGAGCACAGGGTGTGCTCTCCGCCGTTTGTTGTGTGTACCGGCTGCCTGAAGCCGGCAGAGGCGGACCGTCAGCAGCTGAAGTCCTGCTCGGTGCGGTCGATGATCTCGTCCTGGAGGGGCTTATCCAGGTTGCGGAAGTAGTCGCTGTAGCCGGCCACGCGGACGATGATATCCCGATACTCCTCGGGCTTGTTCTGGGCGTCGATGAGGGTCTCGCGGTGGACGACGTTGAACTGTACGTGGTGGCCGTCCATGTTGAAGTAGGAGCGGATGAAGTTGGCCAGATTATCAATGCCCTCCTCGCCGGCCAGAACCTCGGGGGTGAACTTCTGGTTCAGCAGGGTGCCGCCGGTGCGCAGATGGTCCATCTTGGCGCAGGATTTGATGACGGCGGTGGGGCCGTTGACGTCGGCGCCCTTCTCGGGGGAGATGCCCTCGGACACGGGCTTGTGGGCGAGACGGCCGTTGGGGCTGGCGATCATCACGTCGCCGAAGTAGACGTGACAGGTGGTGGGCAGCATATCCACGCGGTAGCTGCCGCCGCGCATGTTGCGCCGGGCGCACACGTCGTCCAGGAAGTAGTTGAAGACCTTCTTCATCAGGCCGTCGGCGTAGTCGTCGTCGTTGCCGTACTTGGGAGTCTTGTTCTTCACCAGGTTGTAGATGCGCTCGTAGCCCTGGAAGTCGGCCTTCATGGCACTGAGCAGCTCCTCCATGGTGAAGTTCTTCTCGTCATAGACATTGTACTTCACGGCGGACAGGCTGTCGGCGATGGTGCCGGTGCCCACGCCCTGGATCACGCTGGTGTTGTAGCGAGCGCCGCCGGCGTTGTAGTCCTCGCCCCGGGCGATGCAGTCGTTGGTGAGGATGGACAGGAAGGGCACGGGCATGTACTTGGCGTACAGAGACTCGATCACGTTGGAGCCCCGGACCTTGATATCCAGGAAGTAGTGGATCTGCTTGGTGTAAGCGTCCCACAGCTCGTCAAAGCTCTTGAACTGGGTGGGATCGCCGGTCTTGGGGCCCAGCTGCTTGCCGGTCATGGGGTCCAGGCCGTTGAACAGGGTGAGCTCGAAGACCTTGGGCAGATTGAAGTAGCCCTGGAGGATATAGGCCTCGTTGCCGAAGGCGCCGGTCTCCACGCAGCCGGAGCAGCCGCCCTTCCGGGCGTCCTCCAGAGACTTGCCGGCGTTCATCAGCTCCTGGATAATGGCCTCAGTGTTGTAGAAGGCGGGCTGGCCCCAGCCCTCGCGGGCGATCTCGCAGGCGCGCTTCAGGAACTTCTGGGGGTTCTTGCGGCTGATCTGCACGTTGGAGTTAGGCTGAACCAGCTTCATCTCGTCCATGCAGTCCAGGATGATGTAGGATACGTCGTTGACGCCGTCCTCGCCCTCGGGGGTGACGCCGCCGGTGTTGATGTTGGCGAAGTCGGTGTAGGTGCCGCTCTCCTTCAGGGTGACGCCCACCTTGGGAGGCGCGGGCTGGTTGTAGAACTTGACCCACAGGCACTCCATAAGCTCCAGAGCCTGGTCGCGGGTGAGGATGCCGTCCTCCACGTCCTTCTGATAGAAGGGGTTCAGGTGCTGGTCGAAGTGGCCGGGGGAGTAGGCGTCCCAGGGGTTGAGCTCGGTGGTGACGGCCAGGTGGGTGAACCAGTAGGTCTGGATGGCCTGATAGAAGGTCTGGGGCTTGTGAGCGGGGACCACGTCGCAGTTGGCGGCGATCTGGAGCAGCTCCTTCTTGCGCTGCTCGTCGGTGCACTTCTCGGCCATCTCGCGGGCCAGCTTGGCATAGCGCTCGCCCAGGATGATGATGGCGTCGCAGCAGATGCTCATGGCGTTGAGCTGGTTGCGCTTGTCAATAGCCTTGGGGTCGTTCATGTAGTCCAGATTGTCCAGCGCCTCCTGGATGTCCTGCTTGTAATCCAGATAGCCCTTTTCATAGATCTTCACGGAGCCAACGGTGTGGCCGGGGCCGCGCTGCTCCATAAACTCGGTGAAGATGCCGGCGGCATAGGCCTCCTTCCACTCGTCGGTCATGCTGTCCAGAATCTTCTTGCGCATGGTGCGCTCCTGCCAGTAGGGGATGATCTTCTCCTCCTGAATCTTCAGGTCCTCCTCGGTGACAGAGAAGTTAACCACCTTGCGGTCGTTCATGTTGTGCATGTCTTCCAGCGTGTGGCAGCACAGCTCAGGGAAGCTGGGCGCGGCCTGGGGATAGTCGCCCTTCTCGCCGACGATCAGCTCGCCGTCGCCGATGTAGAGTGTTTTGTTGGAAAAGATGTGCTTCAGGGTCAGGGCGCGCAGCTCAGGGATGGATACCTTGCCCTCGTACATCTCATAGGCCTCTGTCTCCAGGACAGCGCGCTCCATGTAAATGCGGGGCTGGGTCTCCACGCTCAGCTTTCTGAGCTTCTTAATACGATCGTTCATACCAAGATCAGCCATTTTGATTACCCTCCTACTTTAATATTAGAGAATCCATTTTGTTTAAAGGTCTCGATGACCTGGGTTAACCATTCGTCCCCGGGGGCCGCCATGTTGTCCCCCTCGTAGATCCGGCCCAGCTTGGGGTATTTGCTGGAGCCCGTGTTGTGGTACTTCAACAGGTTGATCTGCCAGACCCGGATATCGTGGTCCTTCAGGAAGCGGACCACCTGCTGGATATGCTCGTCGGTGGCGTTGACGCCGTCGATCAGGGGCAGACGGATATTGATTTTAGCGCCGTCGCCGCTGAGCCGTTTCAGATTTTCCAAAATCAGGTGGTTATCCACCCCGATGTACTCCTTGTGCAGCTCCGGATCCATCAGCTTCAGGTCGTAGAGGTATGTGTCGGTGTAGGGCAGGACGCGTTTCAGGTGCTCGTAGGGGGCGTGGCCGCAGGTGTCGATGTCCACCCGGATGCCCTTGTCATACAGCCGCCGGGCCAGCTCCTCCACGTAGTCGATGTCCTGAGACATCACCTCGCCGCCTGAGAGGGTGACGCCGCCGTTGGACTGCTCGTAGAACATGATGTCCTTTTCAAGCTCCTTGACCAGCGCCTTGAGCTCATATTCCTTGCCCACCAGCTCGCGGGCATTCTGGAGGCAGTAGTCGGTACACAGGCCGCAGGCGGTGCACTTGTCGTAATCGGTGTGGGCCTTGTGCTCCCCGTCCAGGGAGACGGCCTTCTGGGGGCAGGCATTGACACAGGCGCCGCAGCCGGTGCAGCGGGCGAGGTGACAGAGCAGCTCGTTCTGGAAGTGCTGGCTCTCTGGATTGTGGCACCAGCGGCAGTTGATGGGGCAGCCCTTAAAGAATACCGTGGTACGGATTCCCTCTCCATCGTGGATGGAATACTTTTGAATGTTGAAGATCAAAGGCTTACCCATCTTTTCCGCTCCCTTTTCAGTCTATGCCGGAGGGCCGGCGGTAGACCGTGTTTTAGAATGCGTTCTAGTTTTTCTATATTATAGCGCATTGTCCGCTAAAAATCAATACCCAAATCGGAAAATTTTCATGAGAATGTCCAATCTGGATTTTTTTCTTTACGAAGCTGGAAATTCGTGCTATAGTAATGGTGTTTAGAGGAATACCCGCTGATTTTCTAATTTCTTGCCACAAAATATGAATGAACAGAAAGGACAGACCGGTCAGATTCCGGTCTGGGTGCTTGCGGAGGAGCGACAATTCGTCCAAAAGCACAATAGGGGACGCCATGACCAAACGACAGACCACAAAGAGCAAAATTATCGAGGCGGCCTGGGGGCTGTTTCGTGAAAAGGGCTACGACGAGACCACCATTGAGGATATCATCTCTCTGTCCGGGACAAGCAAGGGGACCTTTTACCACTATTTCAGTGGAAAAGACGCCCTGCTGGGCTCTCTGTCCGACATTTTCGACTCCTACTACGAGGAGCTGGTGGAGCAGCTGGATGAGGGGATGAACAGCGTGGACAAGCTGATTTTCCTCAGCTGCGAGGCCCACAAGATGATTGCAGAGCGCATCCAGCCCGATCTGCTGGCCTCGCTCTACTCCTCCCAGGTGGTCACCCGGGGGGACAAGCACCTGCTGAACCAGAACCGCTTCTATCACCAGATGGTCCACCAGCTGGTGGAGGAGGGGCTGCGCCGGGGGGAGATCAACCCGGCTATGTCCATTTTTGACGCCGCGCATTACTTCTCCATGTGTGAGCGGGCCATCGTCTACGACTACTGCATCAGCGGGGCCTCCTTCGACCTGGGGGCCTATACCGAGCGGCTGATCCCCATCCTGCTGGAGGGGATGCGGGCCCGTCCTGTGTGACAAACGAAATCCCCGCCCTTCAGCTCCGCTGAAGGGCGGGGATCAATATTAACACTAACTCCCCCTGAGGCGTACCGCTCTCGCGACGGTCCGCCCCAGGGGGAGAAATTAGCTTAGCTGTAAGCGATGCAGGCCGGGCAATTACTTGTCCTCAGCAATGCGCTTGGCGTTAATCTGCTTCCACATTGCGGTGTCAACACCCTTCCAGGACAGCTTGTCGGGGTTGTAGTAGGGGTCCTTGCCGGCCTTCATCTGCTCGCGGTAATCCTTGTACAGAGCGAAAGCCTTGGGGGACAGGGCCAGAACCACAACCATGTTGATCCAGGTGATGGAGCCCAGAGCCAAGTCGGCCAAACCCCAGGCCAGGTCGGAGGCGGCGACGCCGTAGTAGCAAATCAGGGCGATCATGGCGATGCGGAGAACCCAGGTAGCGGTCTTGCGGATGCCTTCCTTGCCTTCGCCCTCAAAGACGTAGATCATGGCGGTCTCAGCCTCGTAGTAGTAGCTGATCAGGCAGGTGAAGGAGAACAGGGCCAGCATAATGGCGATGAAGGTGGGAGCGATGGAGCCCATCACAGTGGAGGCGGCCATCTGCACGTAGAACACGCCGCCCTTCTCGCCGGCCAGCTGCTCAGCGAAGCGCTGGCTGGCGTAGCCGAACTCGGTGTTGTAGGCGTCGGTGAGGAGAATCATCAGGCCGGAAGCGGTGCAGACGATGACGGTGTCCAGCCAAACGCCGGCGGCGTTGGCCATACCCTGCTTCACGGGGTGGCTGGTCTCAGCGGCGGCTGCGGGGGGCATGGACTCGCCCATGCCGGAGGCGGAGGAGAAGGTGCCGCGCTTGACGCCCTGCTGGATGGCGATGCCGATGCCGCCGCCGATGAGGGACTTGGGCCCGAACGCGGACTGAACCACGAGGCTGATCATGTGGGGAACCTCACCGATATTGATAATCAGGACGGCCACGGCGGCCAGCAGGTAGATGATCACCATGGGAGGAACGATGAAGGAGGCCACAGTGCCGATGCGCTTCACGCCGCCGATAATGACCACGGCCATGATGACGGCAATCACAATGGCGGTGGCGATCATGGGAATACCAAGAGACTTCTGGAAGCCGTCAGCGATGGTATTGGTGGCGGCGGCGGGCATAAAGCAGCCGATGCCGATGAAGCTGACAAAGGCCAGGAAAATGGCGTAGGGCTTCCAGCCCAGACCGCGCTCCGCGCAGTAGGGGCCGCCGCCGCGGTACTCGCCGTCGATTTTGGTCTTATACAGCGAGGACAGCACGCACTCCACAAAACACACGGCGGAGTTGGTCATGCCGGCCAGGATCATCCAGAAGATGGCGCCGGGGCCGCCGGCATAGATGGCAACAGCCACGCCGGCCACGTTGCCGGTGCCCACGCGCATGGCCATGGTGGTACAGAAGGACGCGAAGGTGGAGATGCCGGATTCGGAGTCGCCCTTGTCAAGGATGCGCTTCCACATGTCGCCGAAGTGGGCAAACTGGAAGAAGCCCAGCCCCTGGGGATTAAAATAGCAGAATTATTCAAAGGCGAAAGAACAGAAAACAGCGTTGATAACGAATATGAAAGTCTGTTGTC
>JAAWEX010000054.1 GCA_022794495.1 Lawsonibacter sp.
TGGACCGGAGCGAGGAACGCAAACCAAGCACCGCACAGCGGGGCTGTTTGTGTTCCGAGACGCAGGGAAAGCGACCCGGCCGCGAGGGGACCGAGGCGTGACAAGAAGCGCCGAATCCCAACATCAAACATCGATTGGAGATCATTTCATGGAAATCGACCGCAAGGAACTCAAGCGCCAGGCCAGGGAGCGTATGGCGCTCACTGACCCCAAATTCTGGGTGGTGGCCCTGGCCTACCTGGCCATGACCACCGGGGTCTCCTGGCTGGTCAGCCTGATTCCCCTCCCCAGCCCGGGCTCCACCGTCAGCACGATGGATATTTTCCTCCAGCTTCTGCTGATCCTCTACACCACCGTGGTCCAGTTCGGCCTTTGCTTGTGGGCCCTGTGGACCTACCGGCAGCTGAATCCGGGGGCCGGCTCCCTGATGCAGGGCTTCTCGGTGGCGGGACGGGTGCTGCTGATGGAGCTGGGCATCTTTATCCGCACCCTGGGCTGGTATTTTCTGGTGTCCATGATGTTTACCCTCCCCTTCACCGTCATCATCCTGAGTGTGGGGGACTACTACACCGCCTGGTTCGCCTGGTTCCTGCTGGCTGTATGCCTCTTAGCCGCCCTCTATGCCATCTCCCTGCGGTACGCCCTGGCCCCCTACCTGCTGGCTGACCACCCGGACGACGGCGTCTCCCGGCCCATCTTCCGCAGCGTTGAGCTGATGCGGGGGTGGAAGTGGGAGCTGTTCAAGCTGGATTTTTCCTTCATTGGCTACGAGATTATAAACTATCTCCTGTCCGCCGCCGTTCTCCTCTTTTTTCTCAGCCGTGCGGGCCTGCTGCCCCCCAGCTTCAATGACGGAAACCAGGCGCTGGAGTGGGTCCAGGCCTGCAGAGCTGTGATCTACTCCGTGCAGGCATCCATTCTCAGCACCCTGGTCACCGTGCCGGTGTCCCTGTGGCTGATCCCCTACCGCTCCGTGTCGCGGGCCGGATTCTACGACGCCCGGCTCCAGGCCGCCTCCCAGGAGAGGCGGCAGATGCCTGAAATGCCGCCGCTGTAAAGGAGGAGATGAGATGGAACGCAGACCGCAGTGGCTGGAGTGGGCCGTGGAGCTCCAGGCCCTGGCTCAGGCCGGGCTGTACTACGGCCACGACAAATACGATTTTGAGCGGTATGAGCGGATCCGCGAAATTGCCGCCGAGATGCTGGCCTGTCAGACCGACCTGCCCATGGAAAAAATAAAGGACCTGTTCTGCAGCGAGACCGGCTATCAGACCCCCAAGCTGGACACCCGCGCCGCCATCTTCCAGGGGGAGAAAATTCTTCTGGTCCAGGAGAACGACCTGCGCTGGTCCCTCCCCGGCGGCTGGGTAGACGTCGACATATCTGTGGGGGAGAACGCCGTAAAGGAGGTGCGGGAAGAGGCCGGGCTTGAGGTCACCGCCGACCTGGTCATCGCGGTTCAGGACCGGAACCGGCACAACCGCCCCCTCTCCGCCTATGGGATTTGTAAAATATTCGTGCTGTGCTCGGTGCTGGGCGGCTCCTTCCAGCCCAACCTGGAGACGGTAGACAGCGAGTATTTTTCTCTGGACAGTCTGCCTGAGCTCTCCACCGAGAAGGTCACGGAGGAACAGATCAAAATGTGCTTCGACGCCTACCACGCCGACCACTGGACCACGCTGATTGACTGAGCGTTCCGGGTAAACTCCCGGCAAATGAAAATTTTTGAAAAATCATCAAACATCCGTTTGACATTTCAGGCTGTTTGTGCTATACTCTTATCAGCTACTTATGACTCACAATCGGGCCCCTGCCCGCAGAAAGGATCCTCTGCTATGGCCAGCCTGTCCAAAAAAAAGCAGGAAATTTACGACTTTATCCTTCTCTTTACCAATCAGCACGGCTATCCCCCCTCTGTCCGGGAGATCTGCTCGGCGGTGGGGCTGAAGTCCCCCTCCACCGTCCACTTTCATATGAAAGGGCTGGAAGAGGCCGGGGTAATTGTGAAGGCAGAGGGCAAAACCCGTGCCATCTCCCTGCCCGGCAGCCCCCTTGGCCCAGTAGCCGAGGAGACCGACCCCCATGTCAACCAGGTGCCTGTGGTGGGCAGCGTGGCCGCCGGAGCCCCCATTCTGGCCCAGGAGTGTATCGAGGACTACCTCACCTTCGACACCCAGGGCTTGTCCGGCGAGCACTTCGCCCTGCAGGTCCGGGGTACCTCCATGCTGGGCGCCGGCATCCTGCCCGGCGACCTGGTGGTAGTCCACCGCCAGCAGGAGGTCCGCAACGGCGAGATCGTGGTGGCCCTCTTCGAGGATGAGGCCACCGTGAAGACCTACCGCTATAAGGACGGTCATGTCTGGCTCATGCCGGAAAACCCCGAGTATGAGCCCATCGACGGTACCTACGCCGAGATCATCGGCAAGGTAGTGGC
The DNA here is from genome assembly GCA_022794495.1 of Lawsonibacter sp. Lineage (GTDB taxonomy): Bacteria > Bacillota > Clostridia > Oscillospirales > Oscillospiraceae > Lawsonibacter. The sequence goes on from JAAWEX010000054.1 coordinate 2,435, forward strand.
GGTGGTGCGCCGCTACTAATCGCATTCAAAACTGCCCCGGGGTACGCTCCGGGGCAGAATTTTTTATTGCCGCCGCCCATAATCAATGCTATAATGAGCTTATGAAACTCTTCATTGGACGGTGAGCCCATGGCAGAACAGCAGGTAAAATCTAAAAAACGGGTGGCTGACCACGGCGAGGTCTTTACTGCGGAGCGAGAGGTCAAGGCCATGTGCGACCTGGTGAAGCAGGAGACCGAGCGCATCGAAAGCCGCTTTCTAGAGCCCGCCTGCGGCAACGGCAACTTCCTGGCCGAGGTGCTCTCCCGCAAGCTGGCGCTGGTTAAAAAGCGGTACGGGAAAAGCCCCGCTGATTTTGAAAAATTTTCCGTCTTGGCCGTTACCAGCATCTACGGGGTAGAGCTCCTCCCCGACAATGCCGCCGAGTGCCGGGCCCGGCTGTTTGCCCTTTGGAACAAAGCCTATACCGCCAACAGCCGCAAATACGCCAACGACCGCTGCCGGGCGTCTGTCCGCTTCATTTTAGAAAAAAATATTCTCTGCGGCGACGCCCTCACCTTAACGCGGTCTGACGGAACCCCCATCATCTTTGCCGAGTGGTCTCTGGTCACCGGCAGCCTGCTGAAGCGCCGGGACTTTGCCCTGGACAGCCTGATGGACAACCGCAGCGCCCAGGTCACAATGGGTACGGCGGGGTGGGAATACGACCCGGAAATCGACGCCTTTATCCCCGCTCCCCTTCGAGAATACCCCTTGACCGACTATAGAAATTTGCGGGAGGCAGAACAAAATGGCCGACCTATACAGCGCCCAATATAATCCCGATGTGTTGAGCTGCCTGGCCAACCTGAGCAACGACGAGGTCTTCACCCCGCCCGAGATAGCCAACCAGATGCTGGACCTGCTCCCCCAGGAGCTATTTTCCAGCCCGGACACCACCTTTCTGGACCCGGCCTGCAAATCCGGCGTGTTTCTGCGGGAGATCGCCAAGCGGCTTATAAAAGGACTGGAGGAGAAAATCCCCGACCTTCAGGCACGCATCGACCATATTTTCCGCCGCCAGCTCTACGGCATCGCCATCACCGAAATCACCAGCCTTCTCTCCCGCCGGAGCGTCTACTGCTCCAAGTATCCCAACGGCCCCTATTCCATCGTTAAATTTGACAACTCCAGCGGCAACATCCGCTTTACCCAGACCCGGCATGTCTGGCAGAGGGGCAGGTGCGCCTTCTGCGGGGCCTCCCAGCAGGAATATGAGCGGGAAGGGACGCTGGAGGTCCATGCCTATGAGTGGGTCCACACCCCAAAGCCGGAGGAAATTTTTAAGATGAAATTTGACGTCATCATCAGCAACCCCCCCTACCAGCTCTCTGACGGCGGGAACGGGGCCAGCGCGAAGCCGCTGTATCACATGTTTGTGGAGCAGAGCAAAAAATTAAAGCCCAGATTTATGACGATGATTATCCCCGCCCGGTGGTACTCCGGCGGCAAGGGGCTGGACGGCTTCCGGTCAGCCATGCTGAACGACCCCCATATCCGAACGCTGATCGACTTCACCAGCTCAGCGGACTGCTTCCCGGGGGTGGATATCTCCGGCGGAGTCTGCTATTTTCTGTGGGACCGGGACCATCCAGGCCTGTGCTCCTACACAAACAACTACAACGGAAAACAGGTCACCATTGAAAAATCTCTGAACGAATATACCACCTTCATCCGCTACCCCACCGCCGACGGCATCATCTCCAAGGTAAAGCGCCTGAAGGAGAAAACCATGGACCTGGCGGTGACCGCCAGAAAGCCTTTCGGCCTGGCCACCAACGCCGAGCCCATGGAGGACGGCGACCTGGTCCTCCGGTACAACCGAGGCAGCGGCAGATACCGGCGCAGCGCAATCAAAGCCGGACTGGAGTACATCGACAAGTGGAAGGTCATGCTGTCCTATTTAAGCGCCGAGCACGCGGGCCAGCCTGACAAAAACGGTCAGTTTAAGGTACTCTCCACCATGGAGCTGCTGCCTCCCGGACATATCTGCACGGAGACCTACCTCCTGGCCGGGTGGTTCGACACCGAGATTGAGGCCGCAAACCTTCTGGCCTACCTGAAAACCAGGTTTGTGCGTTTTCTGGTGGGGCAGATTGCGGTGTCTCAGCACATTACAAAAAGCTGTTTTTCCTTTGTCCCCATGCAGGATTTCTCCAAAGCCTGGACCGACGGGGAGCTATACGCCAAATACGGCCTCACCGCGGAGGAGACCGCCTTTATCGAGAGCATGATAAAGCCTATGGAATCAGGTGGTGACGGCAATGGCTGATTTTTTCCCCCCCCGCCCCTCGTCCCGCCCCATGATCTACGCTTACGAGGACACCAACCCCCAGTACGCCGGCCTGCTGAAGGTGGGCTATACCGCCATCGACGTGGATCAGCGGGTCGCCCAGCAGTACCCCACAAAACGGCCTGACGGCAGCGTCCCCTACCGCATTTTATACCGGGCCTCTGCCATGTATCCCGACGGCTCCTCCTTCACCGATCACGACGTCCACCGGGCCCTGAAGCGCAGGGGAATCCCGTGCGTGGGCGGCGAGTGGTTCCGGTGCAGGCTGGACGACGTGAAGGCGGCGGTGCTGTCCGTCCGCAGCCGCACCGACAACGCCGAAAACCGCACGGCCAGCTTCTCCATGCGCCCGGAGCAGCAGGCGGCGGTGGAGAAGACGGAGAACTATTTCCGCTCCCTCTCCGCCGAGGACGCCGGCCGCTGCCCCAAATTTCTCTGGAACTGCAAGATGCGCTTCGGCAAAACCTTTGCGGCATACCAGCTGGCAAAGCGGATGGGGCTCCGGCGGGTCCTTATCCTCACCTTCAAGCCCGCCGCCGTCAGCGCCTGGCAGGAGGATTTGAGCACCCACCTGGACTTTGAGGGCTGGCAGTTTATCTCCCGGCAGACCCAGCTGACCTATGAGGCCGCCGACAAATCCCGGCCCATCGTCTGTTTCGGCTCCTTCCAGGACTATCTGGGAGTCAACCGGGAGACGGGGGGCATCAAATCCAAAAACGAGTGGGTCCATGCGGTCAACTGGGATCTGGTCATTTTTGACGAGTATCACTTCGGCGCTTGGAAGGAGCGGGCGGGCAAGCTCTTCGAGCAGGAGGACGAGGACAGCTACGACAGCGAGGACCTGAGCCACTACAACCGCGCCAACGCCTATGACGAGACCTGGCTTCCCATCACCACCAGCTACTACCTCTACCTGTCCGGCACCCCCTTCCGGGCCCTGAACTCCGGAGAATTTATCGAGGAACAGATCTACAACTGGACCTACTCCGACGAGCAGCGGGCAAAGGAGAGCTGGCAGGGCGAAAACAGCCCCTACGCCGCTCTGCCCCGGATGGTGATGATGACCTACCGCATCCCGGACAGCATCCGGCAGATCGCCATGCAGGGGGAGTTTAACGAGTTCGACCTGAACGTCTTTTTCTCTGCGTCCGGCAAGGGGGAGGAGGCCCGCTTCGTCCATGAGGACGAGGTACAGAAGTGGCTGGACCTGATTCGGGGCAGCTATCTGCCCGCCAATGTGGACGACATGAAGCTGGGACAGGACAAGCGCCCGCCTATGCCCTACTCCGACACCCGGCTGCTGAACGTCTTACAGCACACCCTATGGTTTCTGCCCAGCGTGGCCTCCTGCTTTGCCATGCGGAACCTGCTGGCCCAGCGGCAGAACGTCTTCTACCACGACTATACCGTCAACGTCTGCGCAGGGGCGGGGGCCGGTATGGGCCCGGCGGCTCTGGAGCCAGTGCTGCGGTCTATGGAAAACCCCCTGGAGAGCAAGACCATCACCCTCTCCTGCGGCAAGCTCACCACCGGCGTCACGGTGCGGCCCTGGACGGGCATCTTTATGCTCCGCAGCCTCTCCAGTCCGGAGACCTACTTCCAGGCGGCCTTCCGGGTGCAGAGCCCCTGGGACATCGCCGCCGAAGGGGGAAAGCGGGAAATTATCAAGCGGGAGTGCTATGTCTTCGACTTTGCCCTGGACCGGGCCCTGAAGCAGATCTCCGACTACAGCTGCCGGCTGAACATCCACGAGGGCAACCCGGAGAAAAAGGTGGCCGAGTTTATCAGCTTTCTGCCGGTTATCGCCTACGATGGCAGCACCATGCGTCAGATCAACGCCGCCGAGGTGCTGGATATCGCGATGGCGGGGACCTCCGCCACCCTGCTGGCCAAGCGGTGGGAGAGCGCCCTGCTGGTGAACGTGGACAACGACACCCTCCGGCGGCTGATGAGCAACCCCACCGCCATGGAGACCCTGCAAAAAATCGAGGGCTTCCGCAGCCTCAATGACGACATCCAAATCATCATCAACCGCTCCGAAGCGGTAAAAAAGGCCAAAAAGGAGGGCGGCGACAAGCTGACGCCCAAGGAGAAGCAGGAGCTGACCGAGGCCGAGAAGGAATTTAAGTCCAAGCGGAAGCAAATTCAACAGAAGCTCATCAAGTTTGCCACCCGCATCCCGGTGTTTATGTATCTGACCGATTACCGGGAGAACTGCCTGAAGGACGTGATTACCCAGCTGGAACCGGGGCTCTTTAAAAAGGTCACCGGCCTGGACGTGACAGACTTAGAGCTGTTGGTCTCCCTGGGCGTGTTCAACGACGCCCTGATGAACGATGCCGTATACAAGTTCAAGCGGTATGAGGACGCCAGCCTGAACTATACCGGCATTGACCGCCACGCCGGCGAGAATCAGGGCGGCTGGGACACCGTGATCTCCCAGGAGGACTACAAGGCCATGTTTTCCCTCCAGCAGGCCTCTATAGCCACTCCGCCCCCGGAAGCAGTTCCGCCGGACCGGCTCTTCGCCGCCGGTCTCTCAGGGACCGGCAGCGGCACAAGGACGGTCCCGTCCCCCGCAGCGGCAAAACCTGCCGTCTCTGTAAAGCCGGCAGCGCCCGCTCCAAAGGCCCAGCCCGTCCCCCCGCCGGAGCCGCCCCCCATCGACTGCTCCGGCGTAAGGGCGGGCTCCCCCCTGTTCCACAAGGCCTTTGGCAGAGGCACGGTCACCCGGCTGGAGGGCGGCTGTGTCACGGTAGCCTTCCCCGATATGGAGAAAAAGTTCCTCTTCCCCAACGCCATCCTCCAGGGCTTTTTGACCATTCTGCCCCAATAGCTCCAGAGTGCGCAAAGCTCCCCCGCAGGAACCATCCTGCGGGGGAGCTTATCATCTCTGCGTTCCTTCTGCCATCAGGCGCATGTATCTCCCGGTCTCTGACCGGGGACACTCCATCAGCTCTGCCGGCGTGCCGGCGAATATGATCTCGCCCCCCTGGCTGCCCCCGGCAGGGCCCATGTCGATGACCCAGTCGGCAGCGGCGATCAGGGCCAGCCTGTGCTCTACAATGATAACGGTGTTCCCCTGGTTGACCAGCCTGCGCAGCAGCAGGAGCAGCTGCTCCGCGTCCCGGCTGTGCAGGCCGGTGGAGGGCTCGTCCAGCACATAGACGCTCCCCTGGGTGTGCAGCTCGCTGGCCAGCTTCAGCCGCTGGACCTCGCCGCCGGAAAGCGTGCTGGTGGGCTGGCCCAGGGTCATGTAGCCCAGCCCTACCTCGCACAGGGTCTGGAGGGGTCCGCTGATCTTGGGCTCCTGGAAGAATTCCACCGCGTCGGCCACCGTCATGTCCAGCACCTGCTGGATGTTCTTCCCCTGGAACTGGTAGCTTAGGGCGGTGGGGTTATACCGGGCTCCCCGGCACTCCTCACACAGAATGGTCACCGGGTCCGCAAAGGCCACCTCAGGGGTGATCTCCCCCTTGCCCTTGCAGATAGGACAGGCCCCCTTGGAGTTGAAGCTGAACCACTGGGGGCTGACCTTATTGGCCTTGCCGAAGCGCTTTCTGATCTCGTCCATCACGCCGGTGTAGGTGGCCGGTGTGGAGCGGCTGGAGGTGCCGATTGGCTTCTGGTCGATGACAACCGCCTCTGGGAAGCGGGAGACAAGCTCTTGACAGATCAGGCTGCTCTTCCCCGACCCGGCCACCCCGGACACGGCGGTAAGCACCCCCTTGGGGATGTCCACATCCAGATTTTTCAGGTTGTGGAGCTTCGCCCCCCGGATCGGGAAGGATTCCTTCCAGGGCAGCGGGCCGGGGTTTGGCCGGACGGTCTCCCGCATGGCGGCGGCGGTGAGGGTATTTCCCCGCTTCAGGCCCTCCAGGTCCCCCTGGTAGACGATCTCGCCCCCGCGGCTCCCGGCCAGGGGACCCAGCTCGATGATGTGGTCGGCCAGCTCCAGCATCTGCCGGCTGTGCTCCACCACCAGAACGGTGTTTCCCATATCCCGCAGGGCCAGCAGCAGCGTGCCGATGCGCCTGGCGTCCGCCGGATGGAGACCGGCGGTGGGCTCGTCGAAGATGTAGGTGATGTTGTTCAGCCCGCTGCCCAGATGGCGCACCATCTTCAGCCGCTGAGACTCGCCCCCGGACAGGGTGTCCGTCCGGCGGGACAGGCTGAGGTAGCCCAGGCCCACATCCACCATCCGGCTTAAACAGCTGGTAATCTGCCCGGCGATGGACCGGCCTAGGGGGGTCTGGATGGCCTCCAGAACCGGAATCAGCTCGCTGACCTGCATGGCGTAGTAATCAGAAATGTTGTATCCATTTATTTTAGACTCCAGGGCCTTGGGGTTCAGGCCGCTGCCGCCGCAGGTGGAGCAGGGGCGGCGGCGGACAAACTCCATTACCTCGTCCTGGATGGATTTTTTCAGGGCGGAGATGTCCCGGTTGAGATAGAGCCGGTTAAAGCGGGGCACTACCCCCTCGTAGGGCACCTGAGACACCTGGCCGGTGTTGTGGCGCAGAAAGCCCAGCTTCAGGGGCTCGTCCGGGCCGATGCGCAGAATCTTCCACTCCTCGGGGGTAAAGTCCCGCAGCTTCTTGTCCGGGTCCAGCAGGGGACAGCAGCGGTAGTAGAACTCCTGCCAGCTTCCGCCGGAAAACTGGCTGAACCGCAGGCCCTTGCCGTTAAGGGTCTCATCCAGATCATACATTTTCTCCTCGTCCAGCTCCACCCGCTCCCCCAGGCCGGTGCAGTCGGGACACATCCCGCTGGGATGGTTGAAGGAGTAAGCCATAGAGCCGCCGGCGCTGGGCTGTCCAACCCGGGAGAAGAGCAGCCGCACCAGGGGGGCCACGTCAGCAGCGGTGCCCACGGTGGAGCGGGCGTTGGCCCCGATGGGCCGCTGGTCCACCACCACGCTGGGGGTCAGATTCCGGATGGACTCCACCGGGGGGCGCTCGTAGCGGGGCAGCCGGGCCCGGAGGAACATGGGGTAGGTGGACTGCCACTGGCGGCTGCTCTCCACCGCCACCGTGTCGAAGGCCAGGGAGCTCTTGCCCGAGCCGGACACCCCGGCCAGCACCACCAGCCGCTCCTTGGGGATGCTCACGTCGATGTGCTTCAGATTGTTTGCGCAGGCGCCCGCAATCTCAATCCTCTCTTCGCTGCTCACGGCATCATATCCTTTCTTACAGCTGTAAAAATAGCAAAAGGGCCCTTGAAGAACCAATCAAGGGCGTTCCTTCGCTAAATTTTAGACCGTATTGCAAGGATTGTCAATGAAAAAATTTCTCCCGGCTACAGCACATTCACCACCGACGCCTGCTCCATCTCAGCCAGCAGCTCCAGCTGGGCCATCAGGTCCGCGTTGGCGGCGTTATACTGGTCGGGCTCCTGAAGGCGGAGGTACTCCAGCACCTGCCGGAAGGCCCGAAGGACCTGGTCGGTGTCGCTGTGGCGCATCAGCGTGTGGAAGTAGAAGTGGCGGCCCTGCCAGTCCTCATAGACCTGCCGGGTGATGGATTCCGCCTGGGACCAGTCCTCCACCTCGGCCAGGAGCTGGGCCTGGCGCAGCTCTTTGCACATCTCCCCTGTTACCTTCCGGGCGTACCACCCGTTGGTCAGGCTGGCCCCCAGCAGCAGGATCAGCAGGGCCGCCGCGATATAAAGTCGTTTCATCCCAAATCCTCCCCTACAGCTCCTTCTCCGCGAAATACACCGCGTCCGCCTCGTCCACCAGCAGGAGGAACACCTTCGACAGGTCTCTGCACCCCCGCTGGGACAGCTGCTTGTCCAGCCAGGGCCGGTCGTGGCCCAGCGCCTTCAGGTTGCGCTCCAGCAGCCTGCCGTCGCTCACCACCACCCTGGGCAGGCCCCCCTCCTTCACCGATACCTTCATATCCCGGGCCGCAGGGGGCTTCTGGTTGGCGTAGGGCAGGACGGAGAGCTGGCCGTTGGTCTCCAGAATGGCGTATTTCACCACAGACAGGTCGGTGTAGCCCTGGATGCGCAGCTCCTCCAGCAGCTCGTCCACCGTGAGCCGGTTTTTGGCCATCTCCCGCTGGTCAACCATTCCCTCCCGAATTACCATGCTGGGCTGTCCGCACATCAGCGCCCGGAAACGGACGCTCTTCATGGTGAGCACTGACAGAATCATGGTAAGGGACAGCAGGGTAAGGATGGGCACCACGCCGGTCAGCAGTGGGATGCCATAGTCCTGCATGGGCACTGACGCCAAGTCCGCGATGATGAGAGAGAGCACCAGCTCAGAGGGCTCCAGCTCTCCCACCTGCCGCTTGCCCATCAGACGAATCCCGGCAATAATCAGGATGTATAAAATTATGGTGCGCAAAAGGCCGGTGAACATAGGCGCTCCCTCCTGTAGAGGGCGGTCTCCGCGCCGCCCCTCTGCTTCGATTCTGCGTTTTTGGACCCCGCATCTCAGAAAGCGGCGCGCCGGGGTCGCCGCGCCCTATAAACAAACAATATCCTTCCCCACGAATTGCCCAAATATCCCCCGAATATTGATACAGAAAAAGGGAAAACGCCATCTTGCCAAGCGGCGGTTTTTTCGATAAAATAACTTGATTACGTGCATACACCAGAACTGGAACGGAAAGCGAGTGAACGAAAGAATGAAATCGACCTTGATCTTAGCCAACGGGAGCATCTTCTCCGGCACCAGCATCGGCTCCACCGAGACGAGGGTGTGCGAGATGGTGTTCAACACCTCCATGGCCGGCT
>JAAWEX010000055.1 GCA_022794495.1 Lawsonibacter sp.
GATGGCGGGCAGGTGGAGCATGGTGTTGGTGGAGCAGCCCAGGGCCATGTCGATGGTCTCGGCGTTGTGGAAGGCGGCCTCGGTCATGATGTCCCGGGGCCGGATGTTTTTCTCCACCAGCTCCATAATCTTCATGCCGGCGTGCTTGGCCAGCCGCAGCCGGGCGGACCACACGGCGGGGATGGTGCCGTTTCCGCCCAGGCCCATGCCGATGGCCTCGGTGAGACAGTTCATGGAATTGGCGGTGTACATGCCGGAGCAGGAGCCGCAGGTGGGACAGGCGCTGTTCTCATACTCCTCTACCCCCGCCTCGTCCAGCTTGCCGGCGTAGTAGGAGCCCACCGCCTCGAACATGTGGCTGAGGCAGGTGCGCCGGCCGTCGTTCAGCCGCCCGGCCAGCATGGGCCCGCCGGAGACGAAAATGGTGGGCACGTTCACCCGTGCCGCCGCCATCAGCAGCCCCGGCACGTTCTTGTCACAGTTGGGAATCATCACCAGGCCGTCGAACTGGTGGGCCAGCGCCATAGCCTCGGTGGAGTCGGCGATGAGGTCCCGGGTGACCAGGGAGTATTTCATCCCCACATGGCCCATGGCGATGCCGTCGCACACGGCGATGGCCGGGAACTCCACCGGCGTGCCCCCGGCGGCACGGATGCCCGCCTTGACCGCCTCGGCGATCTTGTCCAGGTTCATGTGGCCGGGGACGATCTCATTGTAGGAGCAGACCACGCCGATCAGCGGCCGCTCCAGCTCCTCCTTGGTGTAGCCCAGGGCGTAGAGCAAAGAGCGGTTGGGGGCGGCGGGAATCCCTTTTTTCACAACATCAGAGCGCATGGCTGTTACCTCCTGAAATTAGTTGTCTGTTTTTTTAACGTTGTCTGATGTCAGAGTATCACAGGAGACTGGACATGTCAAGGGGGAATGTGATAAAATAAAAAACCTTCCCGCAACGGGAAGGCCAAAGGTCACGCACAAAAAGCCTTCCCCTTTAGGGGAAGGTGGCACGGCGAAGCCGTGACGGATGAGGTCGATAACTGGAATGCTCCGTCAGACGGCCTCATCCGCCCCAGTGTGCGCACTGGGGCACCTTCCCCTAAAGGGGAAGGCTTTTATTCCGAATCCTGTTCCTCTTGCTCTCTCAAGTTCTCCAGTGCCCACCTGGTAGCCGCTACCACAAAGGCGGAGAAATTAGAATCTTTGCCGCGGATGACGCATTCTACTTCTTCGATAACATCATTGGGGAAACGAATGCTTCTTTGAGAAGTCGGGGGAATTACGGGTATCTTAAATTGTCGAGCCATATCCTCACCTGCAATACAGTTTGTACTTTACATTGTGATGCAAATGGGATAAAATTTATGTATTCCAAACGAATCCCATTTGAAATTCAACTGTATGGAAGGGAGATAAATATGACTTATTTTGAAAAATTGCTGCTTCATTACCTGTGGGACGGTGAGCTTGAATTGAAGATTACCGGCTTTGACATGGATGGCTTTCAGCAGGCCGTGCGGCAAAGGTCCAAATGCCGGCTGCGGATGATCGAGGATATTGTGTTTACAGATGACGATATCGCGTCAGATGCCGAAAAGGTTGAATCCATCAAGCTGCTGTTTCAGCGAGAATTTTTTGATGAGGACTGATTTACCATGAAAAACCAGAGCCTTTCCCAGCAGACGGCCCGGCGGCTTTACAGCCTGATCGCGGCGGAGAAAAAAATAGCCCCCGGGGAGAAGCTGCCCAACGAGCTGGAGCTTGCCCAGGAGATGGGGGTGAGCCGGGCCACCCTGCGGGAGGCCATCCAGGCGCTGGCGGCCCAGGGGGTGCTGGAGGTCCGCCGGGGCCGGGGGACCTTTGTGTCAGAGCGGGTGGCGGAGATTGACGACTTCGGCTTCTCCGCCCTGGACCGGGTGCGGGGCCAGCTCCGGGACCTGTTTGAGCTGCGGGCCGTCTTCGAGCCGGAGATGGCCGCGCTGGCCTGCCGCCGGGCCTCGGCGGAGGAGCTGGCCGACGTCTTGACCCAGGGGGAGCGGGTGGCCGCCTGCATTCGGGCGGGGGAGGACCGCACCCAGGCCGACCGGGATTTCCACGCCGCCATCGTCCGGGCCACCCATAACGAATTTATGACCCGCCTGCTGCCGATTATCAACCAGGCAGTGGAGACCGCCATCGTCTCCGGGGGCAGGGGGGAGGAGCTGGCCCGGTCCACCCTCCGGGACCACGCCCTGCTGATGGAGTTTTTTCAAAAGCGGGACCCCGACGGGGCCCGCCACGCCATGGCAATCCACATGCGCCACGCCATGGACGAGATGGGGCTGGAATTATATTAAAGCAGGGGACTCAACCGGCCCCCCGCTTATATTCCCCAGTCGCGGCTGGTGTCGATGTCATTTTTAAGGGATGAACGCCAGTGAGTCAAGATTCCTGACCACCATGCGTGACCGAAGTAATTTGCAAAAACTGTAAGCTGTATTCTGTCAGCCCTGGCCACTGTGAAATAATAATTCAGCTGCTCTCCTTTTCCACCAGGGCCCAGGGGACCACCACAGACCGGCACGCCTCGCCCCGAAGCTGACGCAGCATAAGGTCAGCGGCCAGCTCTCCCAAATTATGTGTCCCATGGGAGAGAGATGTGATCCGGACCGGGGCCAGCTCGCTGTATTGGCTGTTGTCAAAGCTGACCACCGCCATCTCCTGCGGAATCCGGACGCCCTGCTTTTTCAGGTGAGTCACAATCCGAATCGCCACCTCGTCATTATAGCACACAATAGCCGAGCAGCCTGTGAAGCTGCCCAGGGTGGCATTTAAAAAAGCCTCCGACAGAAAATCCTCCCGCATCTCTGTATTATACCAGCAGATCTGCCGGTCCTCCAGGGCGAGGCCCAGGTCGCGCAGAGCCTCAATAAAGCCGGCGTAGCGCAGGGTCCCCTGCATATCGTCATTTTTGAAGATGCCGGCAATGTTCTGATGCCCCTTTTGGTGCAGGTACTCCACCAGCATCCGTCCTCCGCCATAGTTGTCGGCCAGAACAGAGGGAATGGCGGACAGCTTCGGATAGGTGCCGTTGATAAAAACCAGATGAACGCCCTGATCAATCAGCTTTTGGTACAAATCCAGATTGGGGTTGGGCAGAGCCGTCTTGCTCCCCTCGATCAGCACACCGTCCAAGCCCTTTATGGTCAGCAGCGTCTGGAGGATCTTGCGCTCAACAGAGACCTGATTCTGGGTGGCAAAGAGCAGGGGAGCGCTGCTGTTCGCGGTGAGGATCGTCTCCATTCCCTGGAGGATCCCGGGGAAGATATAGTCGTTGATATAGGTGGTAACCACGGCGACAGTACAGTTCAAAAGAGCCTTCGCTTCCGTGCGTTCTCGCAGGCGGGAACCGCTGCCCTGCCGGCGGGTGATCAAGCCCTCGTCCTCCAGCACCGACAGAGCCCGGCGGACCGTCTGCCGGCTGATCTGAAAGCGCTGACAGAGCAGGTGCTCTGTGGGAAGAAGCTGCTTGCTGCTGTATACGTCGCTTTCGATCTCCTGCCGCAGAGAGTCGGCGATGAACTGATATTTAGGAGCCATAGGCGGCCTCCTTTACAGGAAATATTGTATTTCTAGCTGATGGGCAGAGAAAGCGGACCCTTTCCTCCCGATTACTGCGGTATTATAGCATATTTACCCGATTTGTACAACAGCAAAAAATTTGTATCTGTTTTATTCTCTTCGCGGGGATATGCGGAAGTATAGCATCCCCCGCCCCCGTATTTTTCGATAAAGAGACGGCGGCCTGTTCAATATAAATTTGTCATAATTTTGGCTCTGTCAAAAAAAGCCGAAAAGAAACCGATATTTTATGCAAAATGACCCGTCCTTTAAACGGGTTTTATTTTTGACCGCAGAAAAAACGCGTCAAAAAAATGCTTATAACGCGCGGTTATCTCCAATTTACTGCAAGCTTTTTTCAAAAAGCTCTGATTTGTTTTTAAATATATTGAAATATATCCAAATTTGTATTGTTTATTTCCTAGAAAACGAAAAATTTAAATACAAATTATTGACGCCGCGGGGTACAAATGCTATACTGGCATCAGCGTTAAACCCCGGACAAATTTTAGAAAGTGAGGAACATGAAATGAAAATGAAGAAAGTCCTTAGCCTTGCTTTGGCCGCCGCGATGGCCCTGTCTCTGGCCGCCTGCGGCAACGGCAGCAAGACCCCCGCCGACACCAGCAAGAGCAATCCTCCCGCCGGCGGCTCCAGCAGCCAGCAGCCCGCCACTCCTCCCGCTTCCGGCGGCGACCTGATCACTGTGGGCGTTATCAACAACGACCCCAACGAGTCCGGCTACCGCACCGCCAACGACAAGGCTATGCGCGACATGTTTACTGAGGCCAACGGCTACAAGGCCACGTTCTACAACAACAACGACGCCGCGCAGCAGATCGCTGAGGCCCAGCAGATGGTCCAGAATGAGGTGGACTTCCTGCTCCTCTCCCCCGCCGCCATGACCGGCTGGGACACTGTTCTGAAGGACGCCCAGGCCGCCGGCACCCAGGTCATCCTCTTCGACCGTATGCTGGAGGCTGACGAGAGCATGTATGTGGCCGCCGTGGTCTCCGACATGCCCGCCGAAGGCAAGACCGCTGTGGACTGGCTGGCCGCCCAGGGTCTGGACGAGTATAACATCATCCACATTCAGGGCCACATGGGCTCCGACGCCCAGCTGGGCCGGACCGGCGCTCTGGACGAGAAGGTAAACGCCGAGGCCAACTGGAACTATGTGGCTCAGCAGACCGCCGACTGGAACGAGGAGACCGCCAAGACCATCGTACAGACCGTTATCGACTCCAAGAAGCCCTTTAACGTTATCTACGCCGAGAACAACGGCATGGCCCGGGGCGCCGCGGCTGCTCTGGATGCCGCCGGCATCAAGCACGGCAAGGACGGCGACGTCATCATCATGGGCTTCGACAGCGACAAGTGGGCTTTTGAGGAGGTCCTGGCCGGCCGCTGGAACTACATGGGCCTGTGCAACCCCCTCCAGGCCGAGACTGTTGACCAGATCATCAAGGACCTGATCAACGGCAAGGAGCCCTCCCAGAAGATTACCTATACCCCGGAGCAGGGCTTCGACTGCGATACCCTCACCCAGGCCGACGTGGACAAATACGGCACCTGATTGCGGTCTGAGCAAAAGAAGTCCAAATTATATATCACGTGACCGACACGCGGCGCGGCATGTCAGCCGCGCCGCGTGTTAAATTTTTGAAGAATGGAGGCGTATCCCTATGCAGGAAGGTGCGGTATTGGAAATGCGCGGCATCTGTAAGTATTTCCCAGGTGTGCGTGCCCTCCAGGATGTGGACTTCACCCTGCGGGAGGGGGAAATCCACGCCCTGATGGGGGAGAACGGCGCGGGCAAGTCCACCCTCATCAAGGTCCTCACGGGCGTATATCCCAAGGACGGGGGCGGGGTTCATATCAAGGGAGTTGACAGCCCGGCGGTTATCCGCTCCCCCCAGGATGCCCAGAACGCGGGCATCAGCACTGTCTATCAGGAGATCACCCTGTGCCCCAATCTGACCGTGGCAGAGAATATGTATATCGGCCGCACGAAAGGCGCCGGCGCCAACTGGAAGATGATGAACAGCGGCGCGAGGAAGATCCTGGAGTCGCTGGGCATCCCCGCCAGCCCCAAGCAGCAGCTAGGCTCCTGCTCCATCGCGGTGCAGCAGATGGTGGCTATCGCCCGGGCGGTGGATATGGAGTGCAAGGTCCTCATTCTGGACGAGCCCACCTCCTCCCTGGACGAGCAGGAGGTCCAGAAGCTCTTTGTCCTGATGCGGGACCTGCGGGCCAAGGGGGTAGGCATCATCTTTGTCACCCACTTCCTGGAGCAGGTATACGAGGTCTGTGACCGGATCACCGTCCTCCGGGACGGCCAGCTGGTGGGCGAGTACGTCATCGAGGACCTGCCCCGGGTCCAGCTGGTCAGCAAGATGCTGGGCAAGGAGCTGGACGACATGGCCGACATCAAGGGCGAGTCGGGCGGCGCGCCGGTCAGCCAGGACGGGGCCCCTGTGCTGGCGGCAAAGGACCTGTGCAGCAGCGCGGACATCAAGCCCTTCGACTTCTCCATCCGCAAAGGGGAGGTCAACGGCTTCACCGGACTGCTGGGCTCGGGGCGCAGCGAGTGTGTCCGGGCCATTTTCGGCGCCGACCGCGTCACCGGCGGCACTGTGAAGATGGACGGTAAGTCAGTGAAGATCAAAAAGCCCCTGGACGCCATGAAGCAGGGCGTCGGCTATCTGCCCGAGGACCGCAAGGGCGACGGCATCGTTGGCGATCTGTCCGTCCGGGAGAACATCATCCTGGCCTACCAGGTGATGAAGGGCTTCTTCCGCCCTGTGTCCAGGGCGCAGGCGGAGGAATTTGCCGACGAGTACATCAAGCTGCTGGAGATCAAGACCGCCTCGGCGGACACCCCCATCAAGTCCCTGTCTGGCGGCAACCAGCAAAAGTGCATCCTGGCCCGGTGGCTGCTCACCGACCCCAAATACCTGATCCTTGACGAGCCCACCCGGGGCATCGACATCGGCACCAAAATCGAGATCCAGAAGCTGGTCCTCAGGCTGGCGGAGCAGGGCAAGAGCGTCACGTTCATCTCCTCGGAGATCGACGAGATGCTGCGCACCTGCTCCCGGCTCATCGTCATGCGGGACCGGAAGGTCGTGGGCGAGCTCAACGGCGAGGACCTGACCCAGGCCAAGATTATGGCCACAATCGCAGGAGGTGACGAGAAATGACAACCCCCGTGAAAAATCCCGAGACTCGGGTAAAGCGGCCTGACGAGCCCCTCTTCAAGCGGCTCACCCGGCAGCAGCTGTTTATCCCTGTGGCGGCGCTGGCCCTGCTGGTGCTGTTCAACCTCATCGCAGACCCGTCCTTCTTCGCCGTCTCCGTCAAGGAAAACAGCCTGGGCAACCCAGTGCTCAGCGGCAACATCATCTCGGTGCTGGACAACGCCTCAGAGCTGGTCATCCTGGCCATCGGCATGACCCTGGTCACCGCCTCCTCCGGCGGGCAGGACATCTCCGTGGGCGCGACTATGGCCATCGCCGGCAGCGTTATCCTTCGGCTGGTGTGCGGCGGACAGGTCACCGCTGACACCATGCAGATGAACCTGGTGCTGGCCGTGATCATCGGCATCGCGGTAACCGCCCTCTTCGGCGCCTTCAACGGCACTCTGGTGGCCTACTTCAAAATCCAGCCCATGGTAGCCACCCTCATCATGTATACCGCCGGGCGCTCTATCGCGGCCTGGATCAACAACAACCAGCTGCCCATTATCAACGACCTGACCTTTAAGTACGCCGGGACGTTCCTGCCCGGAATTCCAGTGCCCACCCCCATTTTTATCACCGTTCTGGTGATTCTGGTGTTCTGGCTGGTGCTGAAATTCACCACCCTGGGGCTGTATACCCAGGCAGTGGGCATCAACGCCAATTCCTCCCGGCTCAACGGCCTGGACCCCAAGCTGATCAAGCTGCTCACCTATGTGATTTTGGGGGTATGCGTGGCGGTGGCCGGCTTCATCCGGGTCAGCCGCAGCGGCTCCATCAACTACTCCCGCATCGCTGAGAACATCGAAATGGACGCCATCCTGGCGGTGGCCCTGGGAGGCAACGCCCTGTCTGGCGGAAAATTCAACATCTACGGCTCCATTCTGGGCGCCTACGTGATCCAGTTCCTCACCACCACCCTCTATAAATATGAGGTGCCCTCCACAGCCCTGCCCGCCTACAAGGCGGTGGTGGTCATCCTGCTGGTGGTGCTCAGCGCCCCGGTGGTGCGGGAGAAGCTGTCCAGTATGAAAAAAGCACCCGCCAAAGCCGCAAAGGAGGTGTCCTGACATGCCGAAAGGAATTGCTGTCGATAACCAGGGCCGCCTGAAAGAGCGGGTTGCCATGAGCGATACCAATCTGCTGCTCGCCATCACAGTCGTGGTCTTTTTCATCCTGTATCTGTCCGCCATTGTTTTCCTGGGCGGCAGCTTCACAAAGCCTCAGAACTTCCTCAACATCCTGAACAACAACGCCTCCCTCATCGTCCTGTCCTGCGGCATGAGTATCGTCATGATTACCGGCGGCATCGATATCAGCGTGGGCGCCGTTACCTCTTTGGTGTGTATGGCCTGCGCGGTGAACCTGGAAAACCAGGGCGGAAACATCTTTACCATGATCCTCATCGGTCTGGGCATCGGCCTGGCCTTCGGCGTGGTCCAGGGCTTTCTGGTGGCCCATCTGGGGATTCAGCCCTTTATCATCTCTCTGGCGGGGATGTTCTTCGCCAAAGGCATGACCACCATTGTCAGCAAGGAGCCCGTCCGGGTCACCAACGAGGCCTTCCTGGCCTTAAAGGATCTGCGCATTACCGTCCCCGGTCTGGGCTCCAACAACAAGCTGGGTCAGTATGTCCCCGCCTATGTGGAGCCGGGCGTTATCATCGCCCTGCTGATGGTGGTCCTGCTGTTCTGCCTGCTGCGCTGGACCAAGCTGGGCCGCGCCTTCTACGCCGTGGGCGGCAACAACCAGAGCGCAAACATGCTGGGCATTAACGTGCGCCGGACCAAGTTCCTGGCCCATGTGCTGTGCAGCGTGCTGGCCGGCCTGGGCGGCATCCTTTACTTCCTCCATGTGGGCAGCGGCGACGTGGCCAACGGCGCGGGGGATGAGATGAACGCCATCGCCTCCTCCATCATCGGCGGCACCCTGCTCACCGGCGGCGTGGGCAACATCATCGGCACCTTCTTCGGGGTGCTCAGCCTGAACACCATCAAGCGCATCGTCTCCTCCCTGGGCTTCGACGAGGCCTGGTGGTCCAATATCACTGTGGCCGCCATGCTCTGCCTGTTCCTGGTGATTCAAAGCGTGGTTCTGCTGCGCAGAAACAAAAAATAAGGAGGGGGAAAGATGAAAACCTGTTTAGGAATTGAATTGGGCTCCACCCGCATTAAGGCGGTTGCCATCGACGGCAGCTTCAAGCCGGTCTCCTCCGGGGACTACACCTGGGTCTCACGGTATGAGAACGGGGTGTGGACCTACCCCCTGGAGGAGGTATGGACCGGGCTGAAGGCCGCCCTGTCCCAGGTGGAAAACCGGGACGGCATCGCCGCCGCCGGGGTGTCCGCCATGATGCACGGCTACCTGGCCTTTGACAAGGACTGGAACCTCCTCACCCCCTTCCGCACCTGGCAGAACACCATCACCGGACAGGCCGCGGTGGAGCTGACGGAGCTCTTTGGCTTCAATATCCCCCAGCGGTGGTCCATCGCCCACCTGTATCAGGCGGTGCTCAACGGCGAGGAGCACATCTCCCAGATTGCCCACATCACCACCTTGGCAGGGTATATCCACTGTATGCTCACCGGGGTAAACGCCGTGGGCGTGGGCGAGGCCAGCGGCATGTTCCCCATCGACAGCGCCGCTTTGGACTACGACGCCGGCATGATGGCCAAGTTCAACGCCCTGCCCAAGGTGGCGGACCTGCCCTGGAAGCTGCGGGACCTGCTGCCCAAGGTGCTTGCCGCCGGCGAGGACGCGGGAGCGCTCACCGAGGCGGGCTCCGCCCTGCTGGACGGTCTGCTCCCTGCGGGGATCCCCTTCGCCCCCGCCGAGGGGGACGCGGGCACCGGCATGACCGCCACCAACGCCGTGGCCCCACGGACAGGCAACGTGTCCGCCGGGACCTCCATTTTCTCCATGGTGGTGCTGGAACGCCCCCTGGAGAAGGTCTATGAGGAGATCGACCTGGTCACCACCCCCACGGGGGCGCCGGTGGCCATGGTCCACTGCAACAACTGCACCAACGACACCAACGCCTGGGTGGGCGTTCTGGGGGAGGCGGCCAAGCTCTTCGGAACGGAGCCCGACGCTGGCGAGCTGTATACCAAGCTCTATGAGAAGAGTCTGGAGGGCGACCCGGACTGCGGCGGCGTGCTGGTGTGCAACTACCTGGCGGGGGAGGGGGTCACCCACATGGACGCGGGCCGCCCCCTGGTGGCCCGCACCCCCGAGAGCAGATTTACTTTGGCTAACTTCTTCCGGGCTCAGCTCTATTCCACCATGTCCACTCTGAAAATCGGCATGGACATTTTGGCGGCAGAGCAGGTGGCCATCGACTCCCTCACCGGCCACGGCGGGCTGTTCAAAACCCCCATGGTGGGCCAGAGCTACAT
This sequence comes from Lawsonibacter sp., assembly GCA_022794495.1. GTDB lineage: Bacteria > Bacillota > Clostridia > Oscillospirales > Oscillospiraceae > Lawsonibacter. The sequence continues at coordinate 10,229 of JAAWEX010000055.1, forward strand.
GGCCGCCGCCTGCAACGCCCCTGTTACCTGCATGGAGACCGCCGGAGAGGGCGGCCCCTACGGCATGGCCCTGCTGGCCTCCTTCCTGCTGAACAGGACCGGAGGGGAGACCCTGGAGCACTTCCTGAGCAAGAAGGTCTTTGCCGGTACAACCGGATCCACCGTCCAGCCGGATCCCGTCTGCGTGGCAGGTTTCAACATCTACATCCAGCGGTATAAGGCCCTCTTGGAGGTGGAAAAAGCCGCTGTGGAAAAACTGTAAGGAGGAATTTTGATGAATTATTCATTCTGGTTTGTGGTAGGCAGTCAGTTTCTGTACGGCCCCGAGGTGCTGGAGACGGTGGCCGCCCGGGCCCAGGAGATGGCCGATGCGCTCAGCAAAAAGCTGCCCTTCCCCCTGATTTACAAGGTGACCGCCAAGACCAACAAGGAGATCGCCGACGTGGTCAAGGAGGCCAATTATGACGACACCTGCGCCGGGATCATCACCTGGTGTCACACCTTCTCCCCCTCCAAGATGTGGATCAACGGCTTTGCCAATCTTCAGAAGCCCTACTGCCACTTCGCCACCCAGTACAACCAGTCCATCCCCAACGAGGAGATTGACATGGACTTTATGAACCTGAACCAGGCTGCCCACGGCGACCGGGAACACGGGTTTATCGCCGCCCGCCTGCGCATGCCCCGAAAGGTCGTGGCCGGGTACTGGAAGGACGAGACCGTCCAGAAGCGCATCGGCAGCTGGATGAAGGCCGCGGTGGGCGTGGCCGTGTCCAAGGGCTTGAAAGTGATGCGGTTTGGTGATAATATGAGGGAGGTAGCTGTCACCGAGGGCGACAAGGTGGAGGTCCAGACCAAGCTGGGCTGGCAGGTGAACACCTGGGCGGTTGGCGACCTGGTGAAGGTGATGAACGCCGTCACCGACGAAGAGATCGACGCCCTGATGGAGACCTACAAGGCCAGCTACGACATCGCCACCGACAACATTGACGCCATCCGCTATCAGGCCCGGGAAGAGATCGCCATGAAGAAGATGCTGGACGAGCAAGGCTGCAAGGCCTTCTCCAATACCTTCCAGGACCTGTACGGCATGGAGCAGCTCCCCGGACTGGCCTCCCAGCACCTGATGGCCCAGGGCTACGGCTACGGCGGCGAGGGCGACTGGAAG